>NZ_CANLCN010000008.1:0-249688 GCF_947489045.1 Saccharicrinis aurantiacus | reverse complement strand
TGAACCTGTGAACTTGTGAACCTGTGAACTTGTGAACCTGTGAACTTGTGAACCTGTGAACTTGTGAACCTGTGAACAAGTAAAACTACAACGAACTACTTATTTGCCAATAAAAAATCAAATGTTTTATTTTTGAACACGACCATTAAAAACAAATAAGGCACCAATACTGATGCCTTATAATCTCACTTCCATCTTGTTTTTCTAAATCTTTTCCAGTTTCTATTTCGTCTCTTTGACATCGTAGAATTAATAGTCTCTCTTCCATGAGGAAAGCAATAGCAACATCCTCCCACTTCAATAAAATTCTGAATCCTTGAGATTCTTACATTATTGAACTTTTGTGGAATATCAACTACTCCTGGATAGTAACATCCAAATGCTTTCTTAAGACGGAAATTTTTCTTTGTTTTTACGTTTAGTCTAAGAGGGTAATCCTCTTCAAAATGTTTCATTTTCTGTTAAGTATTGATGAATACCTAACCAAACACGTGCTGATACTTATGATATAAAGTCATACTTATATAATATTAAACTTTAGCACAAAATAGCTAATATAACCCAAAAGTACTTTATATATACCTCCATTTATACAATCCTAACAATCGTATTTGCTTTTATCTTCCTTTATTTGGCTTTTACCATATAAATAAGCTTCCATTTTAGTATTTTCACATCCGATTTTTACCAACACAGTGCAAAATGAACAAAAAGCAACTTTCTGAAAGAGACATATGTACCAAGTTCATCAATCCGGCCATACAAAAAGCAGGTTGGAACATGCGCAAACAGGTACGCGAAGAGGTATCATTTACCGATGGACGCATTATTGTTCAGGGGAAATTGCATGCACGTGGTAAAAGAAAGAGAGCCGATTATATCCTGTATTACAAGCCCAATGTACCCATTGCTATTATTGAAGCAAAAGACAATAAAAAACCTGTGGGTGCAGGCATGCAGCAAGCTTTAGAATATGCCGAGATACTGCAAATCCCCTTTGTTTTTACGTCAAATGGCGATTCGTTTGTATTCCACGATAAATCAGCAACTAACGGAGAACTAGAAACAGAAATAAGCTTAGATGCGTTTCCATCTCCCGAAACTCTCTGGCAAAAGTATCTTAGTTATCAAGGTGTTGTAGAACCCGCCAGTAAAGAAATTGTAGAACAGGATTATTTTGCCGATGAAAGTGGGATGTCGCCACGATATTATCAGCAAAATGCCATTAACCGAACTGTTGAAGCAGTTGCCAAAGGACAAGATCGTTGTATATTAGTAATGGCCACTGGTACAGGAAAAACCTACACCGCTTTTAATATCATATGGCGTTTATGGAAATCAGGTATTAAAAAACGAATTCTGTTTTTAGCCGATAGAAATGCCCTATTAACACAAACAAAAAATGGGGACTTCTCCCCATTTGGTAATGACATTATGCACATTATCAAAAACCGAAAAATAGATAAATCCTATCAAATATACTTTGCCCTTTATCAAGGATTAACAGGCACCGAGGAATCGCAGAATGCTTACAAAGAGTTTTCTCCCGACTTCTTCGACCTAATCATTATTGATGAGTGTCACCGAGGTTCGGCTTCTGAAGCATCAGCTTGGCGCGAAGTCTTAGATTATTTTAGTGCGGCCACGCAAATAGGTTTAACCGCCACGCCCAAAGAGACCAAAGATGTATCGAACATGGCGTACTTTGGCGAGCCTGTATATACCTATTCTTTAAAGCAAGGTATCGAAGATGGTTTCTTGGCTCCTTACAAGGTGGTTCGTATTTCAACTAATTTAGATGACGAGTGGCGACCGACAAAGGGGCTTCGAGATAAATATGGCTATGAAGTTGAAGACCGCATTTACAATTTAAAGGATTACGATAGAACCTTGGTAATAGACAACCGCACAAAGGTAGTGGCACAAAAAATTACCGAATACCTAAAAGCTACCGATCGCTTTGCTAAAACCATTGTATTCTGTATTGATATTGACCATGCACACCGCATGCGACAGGCATTAATAAATGCCAACGCCGATTTGGTGGCTAAACACCCCAACTATTGCGTAAAGATTACAGGCGATGATGAAGTAGGCAAGCGCGAATTGGATAATTTTACCGATGTTGAAGAGCGTTTCCCAGTTATTGCCACTACCTCTAAAATGCTTACCACTGGTATTGATACCAAAATGGTAAAATTTGTGGTATTGGAGGCCAATATTGGTTCTATGACGGAATTTAAACAGATTGTAGGGCGTGGTACACGAATTCGAGAAGCAGATGGAAAAGTATATTTTACCATTATGGATTTTCGTAAAGCTACCAATCTGTTTGCCGATCCTGATTTTGATGGTGATCCAGTGCAAATATACGAACCTGCATCGGGCGAAGACCCTATTCCTCCCGAAGAGGAAACAGCTGGAGGTGCAAACGGTGCTAAATTTGACAATCCCGATGACTTTACACCACCTGATATTGACATTAATATAGATGAAGATAAACCCAAGAAGTACCACGTTAAAAATGTGCAGGTTTCGGTGGTTAACGAGCGTGTGCAATATTATGGTGCCGATGGTAAGCTCATTACTGAATCATTAAAAGATTATACCAAAAATAACTTATCAAAGGAATATACTTCGATGGATGATTTCATTAGAAAATGGAACCAAACAGAGAAGAAAGAAGAGCTGTTTGCCGAATTAGCAGAACACGGCATCTTGCTCGAAGCCTTAAAAGAAGAAGTTGGTAGAGATTTTGATGCCTTCGACCTCATTTGCCATGTGGCCTTCGATCAGCCTCCATTAACACGTAAAGAGCGAGCCAATATGGTGCGAAAACGCAATTACTTTGGTAAATACAGCGAATTGGCACAAAAGGTAATACATAGTTTATTGGATAAATACGAGAGCGAAGGCATTGTTTCCATAGAAACAGGCTCTGTTTTAAAAGTACAACCACTAAATCAATTGGGTGGCCCTGTAGAGTTGGTAAAAGCCTTTGGTAAGAAGAAAGATTTTGAAAGTGCCATTAAAGAGTTAGAAAACGAACTATACGGAACCGCATAAAATATGTACGGAAAATCAATAAAAATATTTCTTGCTGATAATTCAGCAAGCGGACTTAGACATGTTGAAATTGTAAATTGGTCGGGACAAGCGGTGGCATGCCCTAGAAGCAAGTTTTCGGAACTAAAAAAATGGGACGAATCTCAACGCCCAGGAGTTTACTTTTTATTAGAACAACATGCCACTGATGGTAAAAATACGGTATATATTGGCGAGTCGGAGAATGTGTATGAACGTTTAACATCGCACCTACGCAATAAAGACTTTTGGAGCGAGGTAATATTCTTTTCAAGTAAAGATGAAAACCTTACCAAAGGGCACATTAAATATTTAGAATCACGCCTAACCGAAATTACCTTGGATGCAGATAGGTATGCTTTGGCAAATGCAAATACTCCTCCTCAATCGGCCTTACCTCGTTCCGAGAAAGCTGCAATGGAAGAGTACCTTCATAACATTAAGCTTGTACTGGGTACTTTAGGTCATCCATTATTAGAAAAACTATCGCAAGGCACTAATTGTCCTATCCTAAATAATGAAGAAGAAGCCTCCAATGGTGAGCAAGAACTTAGCTTTACTGTTAAGAATGCAACAGCCATGGGAAAACAAGTTGATGAAGGCTTTTTGCTTTTAAAAGGATCTGGTGCTTTATTGCAAGAAAATAAGAGCTTTCCTCCTAAAATTAAAACCAAACGAGACCAACTAATTAAAGAAGGAATTATACTGAAGCAAAACGACCTATACATCTTGCAAAAGGATGTTCTAATGAGCTCTCCATCGTATGCAGCATGCTTAATTGCAGGTACGGCGAGAAATGGCCAGGAGTGTTGGAAAAACACTGACGGAAAGACACTAAAACAAGTTGAAGAAGATTTAATAAACTAAATAGATGAGCATTACAACAAACATAAAAGCCATCCGCGATATTATGCGGAAAGACACAGGAGTAGACGGAGACGCGCAGCGCATATCGCAAATGGTATGGATGCTTTTTATGAAAATTTTCTCTGATAAAGAGGAAGAATGGGAAATTACCATCGACGATTACGAGAGTCCCCTACCCGATAATTACAAATGGGAAGCTTGGGCAGCTGATGACGAAGGCCTAACAGGCGACCAACTGATGGATTTTGTGAACAACAACATGTTCCCTGCCCTTAAGGAAATGGACATTAGCATTAGCCCACAGGCAAAAATTATACGTTCGGTATTTGAGGATACCTACAATTACATGAAAAACGGAACGCTTTTCCGTCAGGTAATT
This sequence comes from Saccharicrinis aurantiacus, assembly GCF_947489045.1. NCBI lineage: Bacteria > Pseudomonadati > Bacteroidota > Bacteroidia > Marinilabiliales > Marinilabiliaceae > Saccharicrinis > Saccharicrinis aurantiacus. The sequence continues at coordinate 245,358 of NZ_CANLCN010000008.1, read as the reverse complement.
AATGAGATTAACAAAATTGATTTCAACAATACGCAAGATCGCCACTTGTTTAACGATATTTACGAAACCATACTTAAGGAACTGCAATCGGCAGGTTCGTCGGGCGAGTACTATACACCACGTGCTGTAACACAGTTTATGGTAGATATTACCAACCCACAGTTGGGCGAAAGTATTCTTGATCCGGCTTGTGGTACAGGCGGATTTTTAACCTGTAGCATTGAGCATTTAAAAGAGCAGGTAAACACACCCGAAGAACGCAAGGTGTTTCATAAATCTATTAACGGGGTAGAGAAAAAACCACTACCGCATTTATTGTGTACCACCAACTTAATGTTGCATGGTTTTGATGTGCCTGCAGTACGCCGCGATAACCTACTGAGTAAACCCTACAGCGATTGGGGCAGCAAGGATAAACTAGATATTGTACTCACCAATCCGCCCTTTGGAGGAGTAGAGGAAGACGGCACAGAAACCAACTTCCCACAAAAGTTCCGTACCAAAGAAACAGCCGATTTGTTTCTGGCGCTTATTATCCGTTTACTAAAAGATGGCGGACGTTGTGCCGTGGTATTGCCCGATGGCACCCTGTTTGGCGAAGGTGTAAAAACACGCATTAAGGAAGAACTGATGGAGCGCTGTAATCTGCATACCATTGTTCGTTTACCCAATGGCGTATTTAATCCTTACACAGGTATTAAAACCAATCTCTTATTTTTTGAGAAAGGCACACCAACCAAGGATATTTGGTACTTTGAACACCCATACCCCAACGGCGTAAAAAGCTACAACAAGGGTAAACCTATTAATATTAAAGAGTTTGATTTAGAAAAAGCTTGGTGGACAGATCGTGAGAACGAAAAGTACAGCAAACATGCCTGGAAGGTATCTGCCGAAGAAATAAAAAGCCGCAATTTTAATCTGGATGTGAAAAACCCACACCAGGAAAGCGACAATTTGGCCAGTCCTGAAGAAATACTGGAACAATTCAATACCAGTAATGCACAGATTGCATCTATCCAAAACGAAATTATTAATGTACTTACCGAAGCCCTTAAATAATGCAGCTATTAGAACACTTTAAAGAACTCACCATTCACCCTAAGAATACCAAAGAATTAAAGGGGCTGATATTGCAATTGGCCATACAAGGTAAGCTAACGCAGAAATGGCGTGAGCAAAACTCTAATGTGGAGCCTGCTTCTGTGTTATTGGAGAAGATAAAAGAGGAAAAAGCGCAGCTTATAAAAGATAAAAAGATAAAGAAGGAAAAAGCACTCCCTGAAATTACAGAAGATGAAACTCCTTTTGAATTGCCTGATAGTTGGTGCTGGAGCAAAATGCAAAATATCTGCTTTATTATTACAGATGGAGCACATCATACTCCAAAATATATTGATAGTGGGGTTCCTTTTTTATCAGTCAAGAATTTAAGCAAAGGAGGTATTGATTTTTCTAACACTAAATTCATATCAGAAGTAACTCATAAAGAACTAATAAAACGGTGTAATCCTGAATTCGAGGACATTTTACTTACTAAGATTGGCACTACAGGTATTGCAAAGGTAATTGATGTGAAGCACGATTTTAGCATTTTTGTAAGTGTTGCTCTTTTAAAAATTGTCAAATCATATCTATATCCTTATTTTATTGAACATTGTATTAATTCACCCTTTATTAAAAAACAATCTTCAGATGGTACTGAAGGTGTTGGAAACAAGAATCTAGTATTAAGAAAAATAAAATCGTTCCTACTCCCAATCCCTCCCCTCGAAGAACAAAAAGCCATTGTTTCCAAAGTTAACCAACTATTTAAGGAAGTTGAAGCACTAGAAAAACAAACCCAAGCACGTGTTCAGTTAAAAGAAGATTTTGTTACGTCGGCATTGCGTCAGTTAACCGAGGCTACTGGTGCACAAAACCAAAACGGAACATCGCAACAATGGGACTTTTTAAAACCACACTTTAAAACCTTTTTTACCAGTAAAGCAGCTGTTAAAAAACTACGCGAAACCATACTGCAATTGGCAGTGCAAGGCAAACTAACTACTCATTGGCGTACTCAAAATACTGAGATAGAACCAGCATCACTCCTTCTCGAGAAAATTAAAGCCGAAAAAGCACAGCTTATTAAGGATAAAAAGATTAAAAAAGAAAAACCTTTACCTGAGATTACTGCAGAGGAGATGCCTTATGAATTGCCTGATGGTTGGGTTTGGTGTAGACTTACAGAACTAGTAGATGTAGGAACAGGTTCAACACCTGCTAAAAGCAATTTAACTTATTATGAAGGAGGAAATATCCCATGGTATACGAGCTCTGCCACAAACGATGAATATGCAAAGGTTCAAGATGTTATGATAACCCAAAAGGCACTTGATGAAACAAACTGTAAAATCTTCCCAACGGGTAGTTTAATAATAGCAATGTATGGCCAAGGAAAGACACGTGGACAAATAAGCGAACTTATAACTGCAGGAGCAACAAATCAAGCTATTGCTGCAATGGTGTTCTTTGAGTCATCAAAAAACACAAAACAGTATCTAAAGTATTATTTCCAAAAATTTTATCATGAAATAAGGCTACTCGCTGAAGGTGGAGCACAACCGAATTTAAATGTTGGAAAAGTTAAGGCAACCCTTATCCCATTGCCATCAACTATTGAGATGAATGCCATAGTAGCCAAAACAAACAGCCTCATGGCCTTATGCGACCAATTGGAGCAAGAGATTGCACAAAACACCCAACAGGTTGAGGATTTAATGCAGAGTTGCTTGAGGGAGGTTTTTGAACCTATAATTTAATACTAAATTTATATAATAACCTATTATAATGCGCAGATCCGTTTTTAAAGGAGAACTCTTTGAATTGAAACAGAAAATAGATAATTCTGCTGTATATGAAGTTTTCGAGCATACTGTTTTTCAAGAATCTTATAAAGACAGAGGGACAAAGTTATTTTTTCTTAGAGAGGAAATCACGTCAAGAGGGAAATTAAAAGAGAAACTAAGTGCAATTGATGGTTTAGATGCTAACATACATTCTGAAATCTGTGAAATACTAACAATTAATGATGATCTAGAAATTCCTTCTGACTTAAAAGAAGCTATAAAAAATGAAGATGTTGTTCTGTTTATTGGTGCAGGAGCATCTAAATCTAAACCTTTAGATTATCCATCTTGGCAAGACTTGGCAAATAAAGCTATAAATCTTTTAAGCACCGAGGGGTATATTAATAATTTTGAGAAAGATAGACTTTTTCAAATATCAGACCCTAAAGAGGTTTTAACAATCTTTGAAAATTTTTGTCCGCGAACTAAAGAAGTTGGCAAGAATTTTTACAAAGTTTTATTTGATAAAAAGGGGCTTAAGGATAATCAAAACATATACGATTTACTTGTTAAAAAGGAATTTGGATGGCAATTATTAACAACCAATATTGATGTTGAAATTTTAAATGCTCTGGCAAAAAGAGATACAAAAAATCCTGATATTAATAAAGAGGTAGCAAGTAGTTCAACCGTTGATAATATCACATTTGATGAAGCCTTTAATAAGCACTTAAATTCAGCAGCCGTAATAAATGTAAATACTAAAGAAAATACCATTGACGAAAAAAGTGATGTTGTATTTCTTCACGGAATAGTTGATGATGTAGAGAATTCTATTTTTACGACAAAAGATTACCTTAAGACCTATTTTAATGGTAATTCAGAGGTGAAGAATGTATTGCGGAAAATATTCCAAGATAAAACAGTTTTATTTATAGGGTATGGATTAAGTGAATTTACAATTTTGGAATCAATAATAAATTTTGATGATAGTACAGAATCAAAAAAGCACTATAGCTTATACCCTACATTTCATTCAGACGTGCACACGCTAAATATTAAACAAAAGGCTTTTAAAGAACTAAATATTGAATTGGTACCATATTACATTGATTTTAATGGCTATAACAGGCTATCTGATGTAATAGAAAACTGGCACAGAATAATTAAGGAGGAAAAAGGAAGTGATTTCTTTGATGACCGTAACCTACTAAACGATATTTTGTAATGACACTATCAAAAAAAGAACAAAAAATATTTTCAATTCTTAGTAAAGACGAAACACAAAGGAATTACTTTTTTAGAAAAGTAAAGGATATTAAATGGTTTCAACCTTTATATAATGAAGGGTTCTTCGATATAAATAAATATCCAATTAAAGATACTTCAGCTGCCAAACAAGGAGAAAACATAGCATGGGCACAGTTATTATATATCGAAGAGTTGACAACTAATTTTAAAGCCTCACCTAGCAATATATACATAACTGATTTAATCAAAATTGTAGCTGACATAGTTAACTCAAATTATATTAATTATTGGGTAGATTATCGGCTTAATAAAATCCTATCATTACTCCCTACAAGTATGGTTGAGTTTGAATTGCTAAAGAAACACCTAGATAATCTAGAAGCAAAGTCAAGCAATAACCCTATAAATGATCATATATTAATAACGGAACTATTACCAGCAATATTAAACTCAGGTGCACCAAAGAAGATAGAATTATTTATTAGTAAAATATTTCAATTTAAAACTTATAAAAATTCAACATTAGGCTCCGTTTCTAAAACTACTTTCGATAGTTCTAGTTTAGAATATACTCTAACTAAGGAGTATTTATCTGCATATGATATTAGTGTTATTAAAACCATACATACCCAGCTAATGAGGATTTTACTTCCTCAAATGCAGGAGTTAAAAGATGGAACCGAAATAAAATTTGATATAGGGCAAGATGAATATAGTTTCAAAGTAGGATTTACTGATCAGTTTAGTTTTAAGATTTATGTTTCAGGAACAGAATCTTTCAATTTTGAAATTAGAGATTACAATTTAAAAACGCAGGAACAAGTATTTTTTGCAGTTACAGAAGGTTTTTCAAGACTTGATTTAGAAAAAGTAAAACTTCATGGTTTTATTGGAAACAGCCAAAACGAAATAACAGCTCCCTTTAAAAGACTATACCTCGAAAGTTACTACATTAGTAGCTATAAATTCTTCAGAGACAAGGAACGTTTTAGCAGTGATGACCTTACGGACATTTTGAAAATTGTGGTAAGGTTAATCGAACTCATTTACGAAAAAGACGAAAAAAATAGGCAGCTATTCATTGAGGAGTTGTTAGGTGACAAATACTTCTTTCCTTTCTTTAAACGAGCAGCATTATCATTAATCTGTAATAATTACGGTAAACACCGCAAGTTATTTTGGTCGAATATTGAAAAGTATAATTTCCTATCAAGCTATAAGTATGACGATGACTCTTTTTATTTACTGGATAATAATAAAGAGAACCTATCTACTTCAGAAATTGCGAATTTTGTTGATGTAATAGAAGTTGGTCCTCGTACCAAGGATAGAGATAATTACAATCAGGTTAAAATGTATTGGCAACTTAAGTGGTACTCGCTATTACAACAGCAAAAAAAATACAAACCTAAGTACAATGAGCTTAAGCAGAAAATCAATAAAGGGAAAGATTTTGTTTGGAGACCAACAGGCATTGTAACTATAACAGGATCTCAGTCTCCGATAAAAATCAAAGAGTTAGAGCAAAAAACGGTTAACGATACGGTTAATTACCTTTTAACATATAAAAAGGATGAAAGTGACTTTACTGGTCCTGATGAAGAAGGCTTATCACAGGTATTAAAAGAAGTAATAATAAATAATCCTATTAAATACATAAAAGAAATAGAATTATTTAAGTCAGTTAATAACACCTATGTATATGCACTAACAGATGCACTACAAAATAAAGTTTCAGATAATTATAATGCCTATATTCTTAGAATATTAGATTTTTATTATGAATATTTAAATGCTCCTAGTTTTACCTATGAAAAACAAGAGGGAGAAGACTATTTTAGACGTAAGCCGGGAGAATCTATTGTTAGAGAAATTTTTAGGTTGCTAAAAAAACTTGTATCAAATAATACTATCAAATTTAAAAAAACTGATTTAGATAAAGTAAGTGAGTTGCTGAGGCTAAGTCATACTTTCCTCAAACCCGAACATTATAAAGATGATCGAAATAAGGATAGTTATATCATGTTCGCCATAAATAATCCACAAGGAATGTTTTATGAATTGGTATTAGAGTTATCGTTAAGAGAAGGGAGAGATTATGCTAATCAGAATGAAAAATGGCAATACAAGCAATATTTTAATAATGCTATTGCTAATAAGAATGATTCTTGCCTAACCATATTAGGAAGATATTTTAATAACTTCTTATGGCTTGATAAAGATTGGACCTTAATTAAATTTCAATCATTAGAAATTGGTTCGGGAGCTTGGAAAGCATTTTTTGGAGGCCATTTACCTGTTAACCCTGTTACAGGCATAGTTGGTTACGAAGCTATCAGACCAAGCTATGAGTATTTAATAAAAAACAACATTAACTATAGTATTTCAGGAGGTCATGGAATTGGCAATCATTTATTCAGATTATACTACAATGATACGATAGACTTAGAAAATGGTGGTCTTATCGATTTATATTACTCAACACCTGGTAATGATAAAACAGAATTAGTTGCAGCAATTTTAAGGTATGAGGAATCGTTAAAATCTCTTCAGGGTGAAGAACAAAGTAAACTTGAAAATAAATTAACAAAGCTAATTTCCTTTGTCACTAATAAATTAATTATTAGTGACGAAGATAAAGATATTAAAACGCTTTATTTAATGTTTCACCTGATAACCTTATTTAAAAAACTTAATGTTGATATAATTAGTTCTCTACTTTCTATTGCTAAAAATGTACCAATTGGAAATCATAATCATTGGTTTTTATTCAACCTTGTAGAATATATTAAGATCGATGACTCCTCTGAATATGCCAATATGTTATTACGTATATATGAAAATTTATATGAAGATTTAATAAACACATCTATTTACACCTATACCATTGATATTTGGGATTTTATAATGGATAAAGCAGATATGGAAGGTCATAAAGATAAAATACTTGAAATAAGTAAGGCATTCATTAGTCGAGGTGATGATAGATTGGAAGAATATTTTACAAAATTAGCTGAGAAGATTAAATGAAAGATAATACCAGGCAAATAGAGGATATAATGCAGAGTTGTTTAAGGGAGGTTTTTGTGTGATGGAAGAGCTTAAAACAAAAAGAACAAATATAATTCTAATCACTATAAGTATAATAGGGAGTATATTTACTGCGATTGCAATTTACCTAATTGGCAGAAACTACGATTTCTTTCCTAGCACATCTGATAATACATATACAACAACTGGTCTAAATGCAGTATATCTTATTACAACACCAATATTGACTATTGGTATAATTATTATAACGTATTGGGCGTTTAAAGCCCAGATGTTAGCTAATGCTTCAATAATAAAGGATCAAGAACGTAGAAAAATAGAAGACCAATTTTATACGATGTTAAAATTACACCGTGAAAATGTAAAAGAATTAATTTATCGAAGAGAAGGACATATAGATGTTGTAGGCAAACAATATTTTACCCTTATAAAAGATGATTTGCATTATATATATAATGAATTACAGCATCATAATGTTAAACAGAAAATGAAATTAGCTTATGAAATTCTTTTTAATGGGATAAAAGAGTACAAAAGTAAAAACTTTAGAATCAATCTTAATGATGAACTAACCTGCAATATTGATTTTAAATTTCAGACGTATAAATCACAAAATACGGAGATCGCTGTATACATAAGGCATTTATATCAAACAGTTAAATTTATAGCTAACCAAGATGAATCTGAAGGTATAATTAGTTATGAAGATAAACGGGAATACCTTCGTGTATTGCGTGCTCAGTTATCCACAGATGAGCAAATAATGCTTTTTTATAATTGGTATGCTGACTTTGGTTCGCAATGGGAAGAACCTAATAAAAAAGATGGACTTGATGTAATTGAAAATTGGGAAAGAAATAATCCTAATATGACAAAATGTTGTACTGATAATTTAGAATCTCTCAAAAAAGAGTTCAAACGACAAGACAATATTCCTATCAATAATAAAGAATTATTAAAATGTCCTAGACTTGGTGTAATTCTACTAAAGAAAAGCTCACAAGAAACAAGAACTGGTAACCGTTTTTTTACGGACTTTAGAATGATTCATAATATATTTCCTGAAAGACTATTATCAGAAGTAAGAAACGAGTTAGAAAATGGTTCAATCGAAGAGTTAAGTCGTAAAGATTTACGTTCAGAAAAAGGTAATGATAACGATGATCTTTTTGAATTAATAGAAATTAATCCTAGCTAAGAATTTATGGAGCATCTCATTAAACAACTCTTTATTATTTGCAAGGAATATCAAATGCTTGCTGACCGAGAAGAAAAGTTTAACATATTTAGTGCCTTGCACAAAGACCATGATGAAAGAAGGCTTCACTCCCGCTTCATTTCCGTATTGCTTCAACCAAAGGGCACGCATGGATTAGAGCATAAGTTTATTGAGCTCTTTTTAAAGGAGCTTAATCATTCGGGCATTGTTATGGATACTAATACTTCCGATAAAGATTCTGAAATAGAAGAATCCATTGAAGAACGAACTAACGCACCCTTGCATCAATTTAAATTAAGTGCAAATACCCTTGTATACCCCACCGAAGAAGATAAAAAAGAAAATAACAATATTGATATACTGATTATTGATCGTAAGTTAAAGCAATGTGTCATTATAGAAAATAAAATTTACGCAGGAGATAGCAATGGCGGTGGTGGAAAACAATTAGAGCGATATATAGACCACGTTGTTACAAAAGAGCTGATTCCTCTTGATAACATAGCTGTTGTTTATTTAACCCTTGATGGCTATGAACCTAGCAAAAATAGTGTAGGTAAATATTATGCTAAAAAAGATATTATCCTATGTAGCTATCAGCATTTAATCATTTCATGGCTTGAACAATGCCTTACTCTTACATCTAGAGCCCCCTTCCTTCGTGAATCCATTGTACAATACATAAAACTCATTAAAAAGATGACGATTGATAATACTTCTGAAGAGGAACGAATAGCTTATCGCAATTTAATTGGTGAGTCAAACGAGAATATGACAGCCACATATAAATTTATTCAAAACTTTAAACATGTTAAGTGGCATGCGGTAAACGACTTTTGGACAAGGTTAAGTTCCAAAATTACAGAAAGTGGCTATACAATTACAAAAGGCTTTACTGAAAACAAAAGATCAAAGCATGTTATTGCAGAATTAACGCACTTTGAGGTATACCGAAAGGGTCAAAAAGAGAAGCAAAGATGTTACCTTAACTTTAAAACCCATAATGGAATTGAGATATCAATTCGCTTTACTGATTATACTAAATTTCATTTTGGTATTGATAGTAGCAATGAACTAAACGAAACACAAAAAATAACTATTGAGCAACTCCTAAGTAAGAAAAGCCTCTTTAGTAAAGGACAAAAGATGCCACTTTATAAAAAGTTCGATAAGGATATTCACTTTAATGACTTCAATCAGCCCTTGGCATTTGATTTAATAGATAAGGTAAAAAACAAGCAATATGTTGAAGATACTTGGGAGGAGGTAAAAGGGTTAATTAATGAACTATAATAATCTGACAACAACATGAACTCTAACGAAAGAATAATCAGACTTGAAGGCAAAAGAATATTTATTAGCCCCGATTTTAGTATTCAACTTACAGAATCAAACCTTGCTAACAGAGTACATTTATTTAGTACCCGTCCTAATATATTTTGGAGAGTAAAAGTAACTTATGATACTTCTACCTTTACTATTTTTCTAGATGTTATTAACTACAAACATGATAATATTGAGCAGTTTAACAGCCAAACAGTAAAAGGTAAGGTAGTTCGAATTGTATTTAATAAACTAGACTGGAATAAACTTGAACAATACTTAGGTAGTTATAAGGAAGATAGTTTGAGGGAAATAGCAGATAATCTGCCTATTCGTATGCAATCAAGTAAAACAGAAGTAGAGAATTCTAATAATACAACAGTCGCAGAGGAAAATAAAAAAAATAACATTACGCCATCTCCTTCAAATATTAATCAGACCAACATTGATAGAGAATGGACTGAGTCTTATGAAGCTAGACTAAAGTATAGTGATGCTACCTTTATTGAAGGAGGGGTAATCATTACTAAATTCACTACAAATAATAATCAGGTAATTAAACATGAAGTATTTATTGAAAATCTGGAAATTGGACCAGAACTTGATTACATCAAATACTACTTCTACAAAATATTCAGAGATAAATACTTTAACTTTAACGGCACTATACAGTATAAAAACAATATAGTTATTGATGTTTATGATAATAAATCAGATGATATTCAACAAATAAAAAAATCAATACTAGAATCTGTAAGAGAACTTCAAATAAACGAAATACTAGATATTACTAATGATAATGACAAAGAGAAGAAACTTTACACAATTCCTGAGATCATAGATATCTTTAAAAAAGAAGATAAAAAAGCTAGAATAATTTTTGATTCTGAAACAGAGATCATAGATATTCTTCTCAAGCCTAGCAAGCATTCCGGTAACAGAACGCAATTACTATTCCTTTCTGGTAAAATGCAAAGTGCAGACCATAGGATTAAATTTACTCTAAACCCTAAATTCGGATTTCTATTTACAATTGATGGCGAAAACCAAAGGTATTACTGTTGGGAATTACTAGTGTCACATGCCAACTACTTATGGATTGTTGATAACACAATATCCATAGAAGAACAATATTATAGAGTTGAAAAATCTATTAATTTCATCATTGAATATGGACGTAATAAATACAAGAAATCCTATAAAGAAGGCCATATAGATAGTGATATAATATTTAAAGCCATAAATCACACAACAAAAAAAGATACTGACCATGATAGGTTTAAAAATTGGAAGGATACATTTTTGAAGTACCTAGGCGATGATAACTAATTCAAATACCTTTCGTTTTAGTAGAGGATACAAAAAGTGATGAATTGTCCTATCCTTATCTTGTATCCTCTCTTGTCTACCCCTTCACCACAGCCAATGGCTCCAACTCCACTTTTACTTTTACTAAATCTTGTTGATTGGCCATTACGGTATCAATATCCTTGTAGGCACCAGAAGCTTCATCTAAATCCTTCTTATTTCTAATACCGTGCACAATGCCTTTATCGTTCAATCGCTTAATTTCCGTTTCCAAATCTAATTCTCGTTGGGCTTGTTTTCGTCCCATAAGACGACCCGCTCCATGGGAGCACGATTCAAAACTCTCAGGATTCCCTAGGCCTTCCACTATATATGATTTTGTACCTTGAGAACCCGGAATAATTCCTAATTCACCAATACGCGCACGAGTAGCACCTTTTCTTTGAACTAATACATCTTCGCCAAAGTGATTTTCCCAAGCAGCATAGTTGTGTGCTATGTTTATCAAATCATCAAACTGAACAGCTCCTTTAAATACCGATTGAAAAGCATTCTTGACTCGTTCCATCATTACGCATCGATTCGTAAAGGCAAAATCGACACAATAATTCATTTCATTTATATATGCTCGTGCTTCTTTAGTTTCAATGGGCAAAAAAGCCAAATCATAAGCTGCAGGAACAGAAGAATGCCAACGTTCGTTTAGAGCTTTCGCTTTTTGGTTATAAAATTGAGCCACTTGATTCCCTAGGTTTCTACTTCCCGAATGTATCATCACCCATATGCAGCCGTCGGATCCATGTTGAATCTCAATAAAATGGTTTCCGCCTCCTAAAGATCCAATTTGCATTTTTGCCTTATCTAAATGTCGCTCCACTACCATTGGTATCGCATCATACTTAGGCATATATTTTTCATCTTGCGCTTGCTTATGCCAATTAAAACCAACCGGAACTAACTTTCGGATTTGATGCATTATTTGCTTTAAAGTATCCGTATCGGCATCTTCAATATTGGTTTTCATGGCGCACATACCACAACCAATATCTACACCCACAGCATTGGGAATAATTACGCTTTTTGTGGCTAAAACTCCGCCAATGGGCATTCCGTAACCCATATGCGCATCTGGCATTAAAGCCACATGTTTATGCACAAAGGGTAGGTTGGCCATGTTTTTAGCCTGTATTAAGGCATTCTCTTCTATTTCGTCCAACCACATTTTTATAGGTCGGTTTTCTGTTGATATTACTTTTTTCATATTCTTTTAGAATCAAGACACAAGTATAAAGTATTAAGACTGATGTACTAGATGTAAAACCAATACACCATATTTCTTTACTTATTCCCATTAAACAAGGGTTATACTTTTGGTGTCATTTTCCAGATATAATGGAAACTTTTTTAATATTAATTGTCGATATAAAGATTACTCTCCACAACATTCTTTTATCTATCGGTAGAGAATATCTCTTTTAATTGATCCACTACTTGTCCGCCACCTGACAATGATATAGTATTTATTTTATCTGCAATTTTCTCTACATATTCCATTTCTTTTAACTTAAAGAGCATAGTATTGTCTTCCATCAATTTTGCAGTATTCAATAAACTTCTCGTAGATGCTGTTTCTTCTCTACGTGTGATAATATTAGCTTGAGCTCGTTTTTGAGCTACTAATACTTGATTCATAATTTCACGAACTTCTCCAGGTAATATGATATCTCTGATACCACCATCTGCTAACTCTACACCATATTCTACTGCCTTTCTTCGTGCAGAATCCATTACAAATTCAGCAACCTTTTCTTTGCTCTCCAAAATTTCATCAAGTGTTAATGAACCTACATATTCACGCAAGGCTAACTGAAGTGTTACGTGCAATTGCTTTTTATAATCTTGATTCTCGGTTAAAGCTTTTATGGCATTAACTACTTTATATGTGGCAAAAAAGCTAATTCTAATAGCGGCTTTATCCTTTGTTAATAATTCCTGTCCAGAAATCTCCAATTGAGTTTGACGCAAATCTGCCTTCATAACAAGCACAGGCGTATTGTTTTTCCAAAAATAATATACTCCCTGATCTATCTCTTTTTCAAATTTATCATCTATAAACAATAAACCCTTTTCGTGCGATTCTACACGATAAATATTCACGTAAGGAAAAATTTCTGGCTTATACAGCATATTTATTGGCAAATCCTCAGTTATATCAACTTTGCTTAAATCTAAGCTCTTAAACGTGTAGTTTGTCACTCCCTTCCAGTATGCATAACGTCCAGGTTTAAGCACCTCATTAAAAACACCATTTTCATATTTCAAGACTAACTCATGATCAAGTACTTCTACAACTTGAAGCATACTTGCCAATTCTTTGTCTTCCAACAGAATGTTTAGCTCCATTGACAAAGAAAATGCTTGAGACATATTACAAATGCCAACCTTATCGGTAAATCTTATCCAATAAGTTCCTGCACTTAATACTTTTTTATAATCGCCGTTTCTAAATACTAAACCAACTTTTCCTTTATTAATTCTTATTCGTTTCATTATCTAGATTATTAAGTTTTAAAATTTTAATAAAAAAGATAGATTGGCAGAACCATTCATAGCAATGGAAACTGATAGACCAGAACTTCTAAAGATTAGTTTATCTAAAAATGATTTAAGGTAATCTTTAATATCAATATGCAGATGAAGTAATCATTATCCATAAGGGTAATATCACCTTGCTGATTTACTATGAATTGTTTTGTCTCGCAAAACAAAACCGGTTATATGCCTTTCTACTTTTTTTGTAACTGTTAAATGGTGAGTAGTTAACTCAAATTCAGGATTCGAACCTGCTGTCATTAGACATGCCAATCAGAGATGTTGCTCTACCAATTTTAGCTATTCTGGCTTTCACCAAAAGGAGGACTCGAACCTCCAATACACATCGGGATATGATCAAAATCAAAAAATCAAGTAGCATATTAAACTTTACCTAGCCAACACTATGAAGCTATACAGAAACTTACATCAAGCCTTGAAACTTTGTTTTAATCATATTTTTATCTTCTCAAATAGAGAAGAAGTATTTTAATCACACAAAAAGTGAATTGTTTTCAAAGAACGTTTTGTCATACTTGACGATACAAAGATTATAAGCTAGTGCGCAACCTTTTTGCGTAGTAGAATATTTTTTCTATTTTTCTTGAAAAAATACAATATGCCTGTTAATAGAAATGCCCTAATCAGATATACTACCATTGACAAATGCCTAAGAAACAAGTTTAGAAAATGGACATTGGAAGACTTGATTAATACTTGTTCTGATGCCTTATATGAATTTGAGGGTATAAATAAAGGAGTTAGTAAACGTACCATTCAATTGGATATACAAACCATGCGAAGCGAGAAACTGGGATATAATGCTCCTATTATTATTGTAGACAAAAAGTACTACACGTATGAAGATCCTGATTATTCAATTACGCAATTGCCTTTATCTGGTCAAGATTTAGCTAAGCTTACAGATGCCATTGAAATGCTAAAACAATTTCAAGGCTTTAGCCATTTTAAAGAAATGACCGGACTTATTCAGAAGCTAGAGAATAAAATTCATACAGAACAGCATCAATCGCGCCCTATTATTCATATTGATAAAAATGAAGAGTTAAAAGGATTACAGCACCTAAACGGACTTTATGAAGCCATATTAAAACAAAAGGTTCTCTGTATCAATTACCAGTCGTTTAAAGCAAAAAAGGCACAGCGTGTATATTTTCACCCATACCTACTAAAGGAATTTAATAATAGATGGTTTTTGGTGGGAAGAAAATCAAAAGGCGATACCATAATCACTTTTGCATTAGATCGTATTGAGTCTTTTGAACTTATGGAGAACATTAGGTTTAAAATAGATGATACATTTCATCCTCACTCCTACTATGAAAATATTATTGGTGTTACGGTGAATCATGGTCTTGTGCCAAGAATAATAAAATTAGCCATAAATTCAGAAAATGCACCTTACGTTTTAACCAAACCAATCCATTGGACACAAGAATTAATTGAACAAAACGAGAAAGGAATTATCATCACTATTAAACTAATTCCTAATTTTGAATTAGAACGATTATTACTTGGTTTTGGTCCAGCGTTAGAAGTAATATCTCCTCCTTCATTAAGAAGGAAAATGGGTGATTTGCTAAAAAAAGCAAGTGAACAATATTTATATTAGTATTTTTTTCAATTCAAATATTCACCTATTAATCGAGCCAAAACAAACCATTTTAATACTCATAATCAATTAATTACACATCACACCTTAGGGAATAAAAAAACATATACTAATAGAAGAATAGATATGCAAAAATATTATTTTCAATAAACATTTGGAATAGAGAAATAATTCACTTTATCTTTGCAACGCATTTCGCCCTAAGTATAATTTACAAAGAAAGGGAAAGTATTATGTTGGAATTTACTACACATACAAAACAAGAGATCAGGAAAGGATAGAACAATTTCTACCCTTTAATATACTTCGTCCTGATCCAATCGATCGGGATTTTTTATACCCCTTCGTTTCATCATTACATTTTTTTTCAGAATAGATTTGATTAGCTCCCAACCTTGTTGTTAGCGGCTATACATATCACAATTCTGCATAACCGTCTGAAATCATCGAATTGTTTTCATTTTAATTGCATGTTCCGCATGCTGAATTAATGCGTCTTTTTCTTATAAATCACACGCTTAATTTAAAAGAAATGAAAATTAAACTCTACTGATTATTAGACTTTAATCGCACCATAATGGGCAATTATAAGTTAAAAGGCAAAGACCTTAAACAAATCAATTATAAATCAGATAGAGCAAAAAGTTTAGCCATAGATATTATGCAAAAAGACTTTAAGCATCTATCAAAATCAGAAAAGCTAAAGTTACTTGAGAATGTACTTTTAACTCCTAAGGAATATATAAACCATAGTTCATTTTCGAAATTAGCAGAAGAGTTTATTGGTAAAACCATAACTGAAGTTGGTTTAAAACATGAGCTAAATGAAGCAACAAAATCATTTAAAGTATATGGAAGTAAAATAATAACACCAGAAACTATTGACCAAATGAAGGTTGCCATGCAGCTTCCAATAAGTATTAGTGGGGCCTTAATGCCAGATGCTCATGTTGGATATGGCTTACCTATTGGTGGTGTTTTAGCTACAGAAAACGCTGTAATACCATACGGAATTGGACTAGATATAGGTTGTCGCATGTCTTTGAGTATTTATGATGTTCCTGCTGAGTTTATCAAGAAGAACAGCTATCATATTAAAATAGCACTCAAAGAGAATACGCACTTTGGAATAGGCAAAACGTTTAAACAAATGGAAGATCATGAAGTGCTTGATAGACCTGAGTTTCATGAAACAGCTTTATTAAAACAATTACATGGAAAAGCTAAAAACCAATTAGGAAGCTCAGGTTCTGGAAATCACTTCGTTGAATTAGGAATTGTGGAATTAAAAGAACATAACCAGCTAAATATACCTGCGGGAAATTACGTGGGAATATTGGCACATTCAGGTTCTCGTGGACTAGGAGCTGCAATTGCAAGCCATTATACACAAATTGCTATGAAAACTTGTTTGCTTCCCAAAAAAGCACAGCATTTAGCTTGGCTTGATTTAAATACTAAAGCAGGACAAGAATATTGGTTATCCATGAATCTCGCAGGAGATTATGCCAAGGCTTGTCATGATGTGATTCATTACAAACTGGCAAAATTTTTAGGCATAAAAGCCATAGCCAAAATAGAAAACCATCACAATTTTGCGTGGAAAGAAATACATGATGGTAAGGAGTTAATTGTTCATCGCAAAGGTGCAACACCAGCAAACAAAGAACAATTAGGTATTATTCCTGCCAACATGATTGATCCTGGATACATAGTATCTGGCAAGGGAGATTCTAGCTCTCTCTTCTCAGCCTCCCATGGTGCAGGTAGAAAAATGAGTAGAAAAAAAGCAAAAGAATCCATCACTGGTAGTGAGCTTAAAAAAAGATTAAAACAGAATAACATTACTACTATCGGTGGAAGTATTGATGAAGCACCTATGAGTTATAAGAATATTGAAGATGTAATGCTTTATCAGAAAGATTTAGTGAATATTGAGGGAAAATTTTACCCTCAAATAGTAAGAATGGATAAATAATAAGAAAATGGAAAAGATTATACAAATAACATCAGGGAGAGGCCCAGCAGAATGCTGCTGGGTGGTGGCTCAAATCCTTAAAATGATACTAAAGGAGTCTCGCAATAATAATATCAATTACACAATTCTGCACCGAGAAGAAGGGGTTGAGAATGGAACTTTATTTTCTGCGACTATTCAATTGGAAGGCATCATGGTAAATGATTTTATAAAACAATGGATTGGTACTATTCAATGGATTGGTCAAAGTGAATTCAGAAAGAATCATAAAAGAAAGAATTGGTATGTTGCAATAAATGAATTGAACCTTGTTAAAAACATTACTCAAATTAATGATAAGGATATTGCATATCAAGCTATTCGCTCAGGAGGACCTGGTGGTCAACATGTCAATAAGGTAAGCACGGCAATAAGAGCAAGCCATACACCTACGGGGCTGCATGTTCTATGCTCTGATAGTAGATCGCAATTACAAAACAAAAAGCTTGCAAAAGAAAGGTTAATTAAACTTTTAAGTTTGGAACAAATCAATCAGAAAAAAGCATCAATTAAAGAGAGTTGGCAGAATCACTGTGAAGTAATAAGAGGTAATCCGATTAAAACTTTTGAGGGAAGTGATTTTAAGGTCAAAAAAAGCAACAAAAAATATAAATCACAAAGGCAGTCACTAAAAAAAGAATTACGGTGCATGCGTTTATACGACTAAAATAATTATGAGCACATTAGCAGATCAATATTATATTAAAGCGCTTGATCAATATCCCTATAGTCTTGAAGAAGCCATTGAAAACCTTGGGTATGCCTTAAGTCAGAACAATGATCATTCTGGCGCTAATTACTTAATGGGTAAGTTGCATCAAGAACAAATGGGCGACTTTCAAAAGGCAGAAGAATATTACATTAAGGCACTAGCTAATAATCCTGACGATTTAAAAGTCTGTGTAGATTATATATTATTGTTGATCATTCTTAAGGAGTATGACAAAACAAAAAAGTTGATTGTATACACAAATAAACTTAAGGGGGTTGATCTCTCAAAAACTTACAGTCTACATGCCTTAATTTATGAACATCAGCATGATTATGAGAAAGCTCTATCTCTATATCAAGAGGCAAAACTAGAAGCATACAATGAAGATTCTTTAAACCATTTAAATACCGAGATTCAAAGAGTGAAAATGAAAAAGAAACTAATAGATAAATCTACAATTAAAGAAAAACCAAATAAGCTTTGTATAGATTCTAAGATGAACACAGTGCAATCGTAAACCCCTATTGTATTATAAATTATATGCATTAAGATATAAATCACACCTAAAACTAAAAACGATATCTTTTTGCATATAATTCTACCTATATTTTTATTATTATATCTAAATACATATGATGAAGACATTATCAGAATTTGTTAAATGACTATGGTAAAACTAAATCTCACTCAAGAAGAGTTTTCCGATAGAGATGGGATAGCCTTAACTGTCTCAAAAAAGTAGAATAGAATTTGTTTTATATGTATAGTGAGTTTCTCTATTTTTACAACTTTGCCTCCTGATCTATATAATTCCTAAAATGTTGTTTAACGTTCTCTTTAACCTGCTCCCAATTTAAATTACTCAACATTTTAGGCATGTATGAACTATCTGCTTTATCAATAGCAGATAAGGCGAATATTACATCTTTAGGATCGTTATATTGGTACTTTAGTTTATAATGCTCTAACATTTCTTTCAAGCTATATTCTTTTAATAGCTCATTGATGTCAATAAAGTCCTTTTTCTCAGATCGACTTGTGATGGCATTCAACTTCATTGCAGAAATATCACGAGTAGAAGCTAACCTTATATCACTAATGATATTTGGTTCATCAATGAATGGATCACTTTCAAAGTGCATTAAATCAATCTTGAGCTCATCCCCACTTACATTGTAGGTCAGATATGCAGAGAAGCCAAAAGTCATATCTGAGATTTCAATATCTCCAGACCTATCTGCCAATGTTATTAGTAGCCTCTTTATTTTTTGTTTATCGAATTCTTTTTCAGGATCCAAGAACATATCAATATCATCACTAATACGATGACCTTTGTATAGAGACAAGGCGGTCCCTCCTACCAAACGGTAATTTTTCAATTCTTCCCGTCTCATTAAATCTTCTAAAATAAACCTGGTTTCGGGAATTATAGTTTCGAAATGGAGCATTGAAAGTCTTCTTTATTAACTGCAAAATAAGTTCTGGCAAAATCAAAGGTTCTTTGTGGTAGATTCGAAGCATTTAACAACTCCTTCTTTATCTTTTCTTTTCCGTAGTATTGTATTAGCTCAAAAAGATCTTGTAGCTTGCCTCGTTCAATAACCTTAATAATTAAATACTGACTATTATTATCCCAGTCGATGGTATTAAAATCGATATCCCAGAATGCTCTTCTCGAAATATTAGGTCCTATTTTAGTAGCTTCAGTATTCATAAGGTATCATCTTAAAACAAAGATACTATTTTATAGACAACTCGCTAGATGTCTTAAATTGTCTTGTTCAACCTTTGATTTATCACGACCATCAATCGCAACCTTCTTTATAGCAGAAAGTCTAAAATAAATACTCAGTACAAAAACAAAGATTATTGGAATATTAGTACTGAGTACTTTTACAAATCGAACTGCATTTAATTACAGATATTCAGCTATTTAATACAATTCAGTACAAAAGTTCATCTTTTATAGTCACTATATAGATACTACACCTCCATTTGCTTAAATAAAGCTATTTAGATTCCTTACTTCATTTACTAAAGTCTCTTTAGTAACCTGTAAATAAATTTGAGTTGTTTTAATATCTGTATGACCTAAAAGCTTACTGATAAATTTAATTGACATTCCAGAAAGCAATGCAAAAGTTGCAAATGTATGTCGTGAAGAATGATAAGACATTGATGTAGATTTATTAATTCCTGCCTTTACTAAGGTCTTTCTAAGGTATTTGTTCGTTTTTTGATTAGTAATAACTCGAAATACTTTCTCGGATGATTTTCCTTCTTTTAATGAATTAAGAATACATAGTGCCATTGATGAAAGAGGGATATCAACGTTTAATTTAGTCTTATGCATTTTAATCTCTATAATCTTCCACTTTTCAATTTTATTTGTATCATAATTTCTTATATCATTATCAGTTATATCTTTCCAACATAAATCTCGCACATCTTTAAATCTTAAACCTGTATAACAAGAAAATAGATAGTATTGTAGTACGTTTCGTTCACTATTGCTTACTCGTGAAGAGTTGTAAAATTCATTTAAATTTGTCAATTCATACCCTGTTAGGTATTCTCGTTTCCCTAATTCTTTTTTTATCTTAATCTTTGCAAAGGCATTTGTTTGAATTATATCAACAGAAATAGCATAATTGATAACGGACTTGATAAATCCCAAAGATTTAGCAACTGTATTAATAGTATTATCCCTTTCTTCGATCATATAATTCTTATAATCATAAATAAAGTCTAGATTATTTACCTCTGTTAAGGATAGAAAATCAATAGATCTAAATTGTAATAGTTTAGATAATTGGCTTCGATAAGTTCTAGCCGACTCGTCCGATAAATTTCTTTTCTCGATGTACTTTATTCCTAACTCATAAAAATTATTCTTTGAGAAATCACCTTCGTATATATTAGCAAATTCAGTAAATGTAGGGGGCTTATTAAAACGAATGAAATTATTTATGATACTCTCAGCTTTATTATAAGCATCTCTTAATTTAAGATTATTAATTACCGAATGGTAAACCTTTGATTTTATTCTTTGGTTGTTAGTATCCCAATCAGCCTGTTTACATGACACTCCAGTAGAAAAATATTTTGATTTCCTATTTATAGTTAATCTCAAATTTATAGGATAAGTTCCGTCTTTTTTTTTAGCCGATTTTCGTGGGAGTAATTTAATTGAAGCAGTTATCATTTTTATAAAATTAGTTTTGTAAAACAATTGTAAAACAAAACTGCAAATAAGCTGAGATATACTGTATATAAAGCAAATAGTATTTTTGCTTAAAATATTGAAAATGAAAGAGTATGAAACTTTTCGTTTCATACCTTTTCACTTTGTGGTGGAGATGCAGGGTTTCGAACCCTGGTCCAGTCAAGGAAGCAATATGCTTTCTACATGCTTAGCTCTGACTTAATTTTCGAATAACAGCCGGCCCAAAGCGACCAACTACTACCTTATCTTCTTTATTTAAGCAACAACCCAAAGCTTGTAGTTGCCGGTTCCCAATTTTCCAGCATCTCTGATTTAAGCCGCCTCAGGACGATAGCACTTAAGAGATGTCTTGTTTCAGTATCTTATACCGAATAATGCTAATCTACTATACTTCGATTAAGCTGCAAGAGCGTAATTATTTTCGCCTTATAAAAAGTTGAAACCCGAGATTAAAGAGCCGGAATTCCTGTGCTCTGCATGCTTACATACAACTTTCACCTGCTGTCGAATCCATATCATCCCCAGATGTGTTGTACTTGAGTGCAAAACTAATAAAAAACTTCATACAATAAAGCTTTTATAACTTTATTTAGAAGTCGATATTACACTCTTTTACTTCAAAAAAATATCAAAAAAAAGAGAGCATAAAGCTCTCTTTTAATATAAATATTGTAACTAATTAGTCAACAATTGTTTCTGCTTTCTTAAGAAGATTTTCAACAGTAATAATTTCTAAGAAAGAAGTACCACCACCAATTCCGAAGCTACCTCCAAGGTAAGCAACTAAATCTTGAGTACTTAATACATCTTTTTTAACAAGCTTATTTAAAGTCTTGATTAAGATTTCTTTCTTAGATGTACCATCTTCCATCATACGTGGACTTACACCATAAGAAAGAGATAACTCTCTTGCTACTCTATCATTGTAACAAAGACCGTAAACAGGAGCTTCTCCTCTAAATGCAGCTAAATAACGAGCAGTTCTTCCAGTAAAACTATCAGTAATAACAGCTTTAATATCTAATTCTTTAGACGCTTTAATTGCTGTATCAGCAAGGTAAGAAGTAACGCTATTTTTTGGTTGAGCAACAGGAATATCATTACGATTATCTTTTGCAGCTTCAACTTCTCTAGCGATACTAGACATAGTTTTTACAGCTTCAATACCATAATCACCATAAGCAGTTTCACCACTAAGCATAATTGCATCAGTACGGTAATAAATTGCGTTTGCAACATCAGTAACCTCAGCACGTGTTGGACGAGGATTCTTGATCATTGTATGTAACATTTGAGTTGCTACAATAACTGGTTTCTTAGCATCAACACACTTTCTGATTAATTGACGTTGGATTCCCGGAATTTTTTCTTGTGCAATTTCAATACCCATATCACCACGAGCGACCATTACACCATAAACACAACCTAAGATTTCGTCAATATTCTCAACACCTTCTTGGTTCTCAATTTTAGCGATAATTTTTGCAGGACACTCAAGTCTATCTAATTCAGCTTGAACATCAGCAACATCAGTAGCATTACGAACAAACGAGTGAGCAATAAAATCGATTCCTTGCTCAGCAGCATAACCTAAGAAAGTGATATCTTTTTCAGTTAAAGAAGGAAGGCTAATACGAACACCAGGAACGTTAACACTTTTCTTACCACCAATTTCACCATCATTTTCAACTCTAACCACTAAGTGATCGTCATGTTTTTCGATAACTTTAAGAGCTGTTTCACCATCATCAATTAAAACATCACCATCAAGAGGCATATCTTTAACAAAATTAGCATAAGAAACACATACACATTTCTCAGTAGATTTTGTTTCTGGCTCACCTTTCATTAATAAAGTATCACCCTTTGCTACTAAAATTTTGTTACCATCTTCAGTAGGTGTAGTTCTAATTTCTGGACCTTTAGTATCTACTAAAAGTGCAATTTTGTCAGATACAGAACGTACTGTAGACACAACTCTACATAATCCCTCATAATCCATGTGGGCAGTGTTCAACCTTACAACATTTACTCCTGCTTTGTAAAGTCCTTTTACGTAATCCGGGTCACACTTCATGTCTGACACTGTTGCTACAATCTTCGTAAGCTTTTTCATCAACTAAATATTTATTTCAATTTTCTAACTGGGCGAATTATTATTCTCTGTTTCCTTTAATAGCAAAGACTCAATAGCTAAAATATATGAGTCTAGTCCAAAGCCTGCAATAGTTCCAACACAAACAGGCGATATATATGAATGATGCCTGAATTTTTCGCGTTTAAAAACATTTGAGATATGAACTTCGATTACGGGAGTGGTAATTCCTGATATAGCGTCAGCTAAAGCAACAGAGGTATGTGTATATGCGCCTGCATTTAAAACAATACCATCAAATGTAAATCCAACTTCGTGAATTTTATCTAACAATTTCCCTTCAGAATTTGATTGATAATACTCTAAATTAATATTAGAGTACTTATTCTGTACGGCAGTAAAGAAAGATTCAAAACTTTGATTTCCATATACATTTACTTCTCTTTTTCCAAGTAAATTAAGATTTGGACCATTTATTATTAAAATCTTCATCTGATATATAATTGTAGTACTATTAACTACAGTTGCACGCTTTTATTATTATTTGTGCAAATGTATTGAAAACTTATGTCATTTTAAACACAATTGGGCTTCAATGATTAAAATCAGGGCTTTTTTTTTTGCCTGTAGCTAAAGTATCGCCTTCTACATCAAACAATATATAAGTTAAGTTGTTGTAATTAAGAACTAAAGAAAATGATTTATTATATTTTTATAATGATTATAAATTAAATCATTTGAGTCTGAATAATATTTTTATGATAAGAATGCTACTCTTTATTGAGTGTTTTGGTACTTATAAAAGAAAAATTAATACCTTTATGGCATAATTTACCTTCCTAAGCAAAAACGCATTATTTTAACATAAAAATTATTAGATTATTTGACTTTGTTAAGTTGTATTTTTATATTTACTTAATATCAGTTTACATATCATAAAATAACGATAATATGATTTGGGAATCAGAAATTGAAGATTTTAAGGGGTACCTCAAAGTAGAAAAAGGATTATCAGATAATTCTATTCACGCTTATCACACAGACCTCAACAAGTTAATTCAATATTTAAAGGAAAAGGATTACAGTGTTAACCCAGAAGAGGTTACTATAGTTCACTTAAGAGAAATGGTAGAGTGGGTAGCTCAAAAGGGAATTAGCGCTCGAACTCAGGCTAGAATAATTAGTGGTATTAAAGCCTTTTATAAGTATCTTTTAATAGAAGAGAAAATAGAAAAGGATCCAACAGCATTGCTAGTTCCACCAAAAATTGAACGCAAACTACCAGAATTGCTATCTGTTGAAGAAATCGATTCTATAATTAATTGTATCGACACAAAAAAACCTGAGGGGCAAAGAAATAGAGCTATATTAGAAACGCTTTATAGTTGTGGCCTGAGAGTTTCTGAACTTATAGAACTAAAAATATCTAATCTATATTTTGAAACTGGTTTTATTAAGGTTGATGGCAAAGGCAAAAAAGAACGTTTAGTACCAATTAGTACTAAGGCCATTAAAGAAATTAATCTGTACCTAAGCGAGTATAGACGTTTACTAAATATACATAAAGATAGTGAAGATGTATTATTCCTAAATAGAAGGGGTAAACGTTTATCAAGAGTGATGATATTTACAATTATCAAAAACCTTGTTACAAAAGTTGGTATTAAGAAAAATGTAAGTCCGCATACGTTCAGACACTCATTTGCGACTCACCTTGTAGAAGGCGGAGCAAATCTTAGAGCTGTTCAAGAGATGCTTGGTCATACCTCAATTGTTACTACTGAGTTCTATACTCATTTAGATAGTCAATATCTAAAAGAAACAATGGCTCAGTTTCATCCTAGATCTTAAGATTGAAAATTAAATAAAAAAAGGAGCCGAATGGCTCTTTTTTTATTTATTATGTATATTTTCTCTAACTAAGCTTTAAATAAAGTGAATACAACCTTTCCATTAATTCGATCTTCAATAAAATTAGGATGACTATTAAAACTAGCATCCCCTGAGTGTTCGAAAATCAATAGTCCATCTTCACTCAAAAGCTTATTATCTAGAATCAATTGCGGAAGCTTAATTGCCTTCTCCATATCATAAGGAGGATCGGCAAATATTAAATCATACTTCTCACTTGTTTTTTCTACAAACTTAAAAGCATCACCTTTAAGGGCGCTTACCCTACCCTTCAGATCTAATTCATCAATAGTTTGCATAATAAATTTATAATGCGGGTATCGCAACTCAACACAAGTAACCTTATTCGCACCTCTTGAAGCAAATTCGTAGCTAATACTGCCTGTTCCGCCAAATAAATCAAGCACATTTAAGCCTTCAAAATCTATTGTATTGTTTAAAACATTAAACAGATTTTCTTTAGCAAAATCAGTAGTTGGTCGGGCTTTAAAACTCTTAGGAGGACTAAATCTTCGCCCTTTAAGTTTACCACTTATTATACGCATATTGGAATATTAAATAAATTTAAATGTGTTTGAATAGGTATATTCTTAAAGATTTGCGAAAACCTAAAGTGCTTTGTAGAGGTACTTAACTCTACTCGCTTAATATACTTCTTAAGCATCGCATAGGTATTGTCGTTTTTATCAATACTTCCTGATAAATAAACCGTGGTTTTGGAGGTATTAAGTTTTAATTGATCGAAAACAAATAAAGTAAAATATAAGAAATCGTTATTGTTTTTATATGTGAATGCATTATGAAGTATTAAATTATTACCAGCTGTTACTGCAATATCGAAATACTTATTATTAACATTAATATGTACGTGGTTTTTCTTACTATCTATAGTAGTACTCAATAATGCATTTTCGATAAAAGGTACAATTTCACAAAAATAATGAATATCAGAATAGTATTTCTTTAACAGACTTACCAACTCATGAGGTATACTATAAATACACCAAGCATCAGCCATTTTTATTTTACTAAAAAAAACTTCTCCTTCAGAATGATTATTGCTAGATATTGTAAAATTAAGTTGTTCCCTTGCTTGTTCTTTATTAAAAATTCCGTCAGGAACTAAGGTGTAGTAGTTAGAGTTATAGCTAAAAAATATCTTTTGATAGGGATATAGTAGAACTGGGTTTTCTCTTAACTCCTGCTCTAAAACATTAGTAGGTTCTTGTGTTGGATTAATCTTTTTATGCCAGAACTGAATATATTCATTACTAACTGGGTCTAGTACACAAAAAGAAAATCCATCCAGCGAAAGCTGAATGGATAAAAAATATGACGTTGTTACATTAACATCGAAATTACTATCAATAACTGAGATTGACTCCATATTCATTTGTTCGATATAGAATTACTCCCAGTTACCTGCATTGTTATTTGTTTCTTCAAGAGAACCAACTTTTAAACCTGCATATCTTTCTAATTTACGAGCTTTATCATTAAGGTTAATAACCTCTTGCTCCTCTAATCCATTTAGATATACGTTATTTTCAACTTTTGCTTCAAATACCTGTACTTTTACACCAGAACCAGTAAGTACAATACCTGCACCTAACTCAAACTGCTCACCATCAGTAAATGGAATATAGCGTAGTGAATCAATTGGGTAACTATCAGCAAATAGTGAATCCGCAACACCAACAGCAATTGTATCTCTACTAATTAACCCTACTTTAAGAGCTTTTTCTTCTGTCCAACCTGCTTCAACTAAACTATCAGAAAGGCTACCTTCTTTCTTTACTAATTGTAAAGAGTCAGTTTTCACAAAGTTAATTAAGGTATCAAAACTACCTGTATACTTGTCGTAACGGGTTTTATAGGCTACCTGAGCAGTTCTAATGTCTTTTAAACGCTCAATTACTTCGGTACTTCTCATCTCGTGCGATTTTTGAAATCTAATTGGCTTCTGAACGCTTTCAACTACAGCGTATGCTAAGCCAGCTATTACAAGAAATAGAATAATTTGAATTACTGTTTTCATTATTTTACGGATTTTTTTGTATTAGTTTGAAGTCACAAATTTAAAAAAAAATTTAAATTACAGTTTTGGTTTCTGATTTTTTACAACAAAATGATAAATAAACATTTAATTAACCTGCTAAATAATGCATTCGAACACACTCCTACCACATCGCAACAAGCATGCATACAGGGATTTGCTGAATTTTTAACAAGCGACTCAACAAAACCACTTTTTTTATTAAAAGGTTACGCCGGAACCGGAAAATCGTCTTTAACGGGGTCTTTTGTGGAAGTTTTGAAAGAATTAAAGTTCAGAATCTGTCTTATGGCACCAACCGGAAGAGCGGCAAAAGTATTTAGTTCGTTCGCTAACACACCATCTTTTACGATACATAAAAGTATTTATCGACAACAATCAGCCAATGATGGATTTGGATCTTTTAAAACTGGCAAAAATTTAAAAACCGATACTGTGTTTTTTGTAGATGAAGCTTCAATGATTTCAGGAAACACTGGTGACTATTCTGGGTTTGGGTCTGGAAACTTATTAGAAGATCTAATGGAGTTCGTATTTGATGGCAAAAATTGCAAATTGGTTGTTATTGGAGATGATGCACAGTTACCACCTGTTGGAAGCTCAGAAAGCGTAGCGATGGTAAAATCTAATTTAGAAGTTTATGGCTCTACTGTATTTGAGTACTTCTTATCAGATATTGTTAGACAAAAAAACAAAAGTGGCATTGTAAGTTGTGCATCAATGTTAAGGCAAGAAATTGAAAGCAATCAGTTTATTTCTGAGATTCCTCAGTTTGATATAGAAGAGTATTTAGATGTTAAACGAGTATTAGGCGAAGAGCTCTTAGATGAAATTCAACAGGCATACGATACCTATGGTATGGATAATACCTTAATTGTAAACCGATCGAATAAACGAGCTAATTTATACAACAATGGTATTAGAAATAGCATTCTTTATAGAGAAGAAGAATTAGCCGTTGGTGATTATGTGCTCGTGGTGAAAAATAACTATCATTGGTTAAAGAACAGCAAAGAAGTAGATTTTATTGCAAATGGCGATATTGCTGAGATTGTTAGAATACGTGGTTATGAAGAGCTATACGAAAAGCGTTTTGTAAACTGTACTATTCGCTTAATCGATTATAAAGAGTTAGAGGTTGATATAAAGTTATTACTTGATGTATTGCAGGCCGACACTCCTGGCTTAACCAAAAATGATCAAGAAGGATTCTTTTATGAAGTAATGGAAGATTATGCCGATTTAAAACCCAAACAAAAACAATATGAAGGCGTAAAAAACAATGATTATTACAATGCGTTGCAAGTTAAGTATGCCTATGCAATGACCTGCCACAAGGCGCAAGGTGGACAATGGAAGGCTGTTTTTGTTGACCCAGGTTTTTTACCTGAAGATGGGGTAGATAGAGATTACTACCGATGGCTTTATACAGCATTAACACGATGTACTGAGAAATTATACTTAGTTAACTTCAAAGATGAATTCTTTTTATAGAAGTGGTCTTGGCATTTAATTCAATTAACCCAAGGAGATTATTCTTCCTTGGGTTATTATCTATATTAATTTAATGCTTTCCAGATGGTGTAACCTCCTGATAAGTTAGAAACGGTTTCAAACCCTTTACTTTTTAATATTAATGAAGCCAAATACCCTCTTAAACCTTTGGCACAATATACATAGGTAGGTAAAGACTTATCTATGGCTTCAAGCTCTTCTGTTCGCGTTCGCAACTCATCAACAGGAATATTTATTGCATTCCCAATTTTACCCTGAGCATTTATTTCGGTAGGTGTACGAACATCAATTAAATTGTAATTTGCTTCGTTCTCAGTAGCTAATAAGTTCGTTAGCTCCTCAACTCCAAGCTCGGCATAATTATTATTTATCGCATTTGAAGATACAAAACCAGAAACAACAACCGGATCTTTAGCAGGAGAGAAAGGCGGCGCATAAGCTAAATCTAATCTAGGCAAATCCGTCATTTTTAATTTAGCATATATTGCAGTACTCATAACATCAATTCGCTTATCTACGCCATGCTCACCAAATATCTCACACCCTAGAATAGTGCCATCTTCAGGAGAATAATACGTTTCAATGATCATTTCCTTTTGATTAGGATAATAACCAGGTGTCGCCCCCGCTAATATTAAATTAGTTTTGTATTCAATATTATTTGCTTTCATAAAAGTTGGGTTCATCCCTGTACGAGCCATAGTATTTTCAAACACTTTTATGATAGCCGTTTTATAGCCTCCTCCAAATACTTCAGATCCACCTGCTGCATTTATACCTGCTGTTCGTCCTGCTTTATTAGAATGCGTTCCTAATGGCAGATAATCATATTCACCGGTTTGTATATTTTTAATACTTGAGCAATCACCTGCAGCATAAATATCGGGCAACGAAGTTTCCATTCTCTCATTAACCTTTACTGCTCCATTTCGTATTGCTTCTGCCCCTTTACTTGTCAGCAACTCTGTATTAGGTCT
The DNA here is from genome assembly GCF_947489045.1 of Saccharicrinis aurantiacus. Taxonomy (NCBI): domain Bacteria; kingdom Pseudomonadati; phylum Bacteroidota; class Bacteroidia; order Marinilabiliales; family Marinilabiliaceae; genus Saccharicrinis; species Saccharicrinis aurantiacus. The sequence continues at coordinate 215,641 of NZ_CANLCN010000008.1, read as the reverse complement.
GATACCTACACTCATTACAACAAAATCAGTATCAACCCATTTATCATCAGAAATTTTAACTGAAGTAATTTGACCATTCTCAACCTTTACTTCATCTACAAAGGTATTTGTAATAACCTCTACCCCATTCTGTTCCAAAGTTGATTTTGCAAATTGGCTGAACTTCTGTTCCCACATCGGAAGCACCTTATTGCTGCCCTCAATTAAGGTTACCTTTTTACCTAATTCTACAAGATTCTCAACAACTTCAACTCCAATTAAGCCAGCTCCCATTACTGTAATATGCTTGGCATTAGAAGCTACAGCTTCCTTCATTAACTTATCGTAATCGGATAAAGACCTACAAGGCGACCAATTATTGGCCGTTACCAAGTTTTTTACCGGCGGAATAAAAGTATGTGCACCAGCAGCATATATTAGTTTATCGTATTTATATCTTCCTTTTGTTGTTGTAATTTCATGTGCATCTGGAAGTATTTCAAGCACTTCTTCTTCAAGATGCATATCAACGTTGAAGCGTTTCTTTAATAATTCTGCTTCAACTACAATTAGTTTCTTTCGATTGTTAATTACACCCGACAGGGCATAAGGAATTCCGCAAGTAGCATAACTAATGTTACTCGATTTTTCGAACATTAATATCTCAGCACCTTCATTTTCTCGACGAGCCTTAGCCGCCGCAGACGGACCTGCAGAAAGCCCTCCTATTACAATAATTCGTTTCATTTTAAATATATTTTGTCAGGATTAAGAAATGATACTAAACGAGTCGATCAATTTTATGCCAACTACCACCATTTATAACTTCAGTAATACCATTAGATTTTAATATAGATGCTGCTTGCGCACTTCGAATACCTGATGCACAACACACCACATAAGCGGTATTCATCTTTTTTAATTTACCAATAGATGTTTTTAATTTGTCTAATGGTATATTTATAGATGCATCAATATTACCTTGTTTGAACTCTTGAGGTGTTCTTACATCAATAATTTTTGCTCCTGATAAAAGAGAATCGATAATGGCTTGATTCTTATTCCCGAATAATTTGCTTAAAAAACCCATAATAAATTCTATTAGTTGTTTAAAGCGTTTTGTACATTAACCCATGCTCCACCATCATAAAGATCTGTAAAGCCCTGTTTTGATAAATACTCACACGCTGCATGACTTCTTCCACCTGATGCGCAGCAAATCACTAACGGAAGTTTAAAGTTTTTCACCTCGTCTAAACGATGTGGTAAAGTATCTAAAGGTATGTTTATTGAGCCTGTTGCATTTCCCATGCTAAACTCTGCAGTTGTTCTAACGTCAATAATTGTTGCTTCTGAAATATTCATATCATTATATTTTTTAAAAAAGATTACGATGCAAAAATAGATTACGTACAAATTCCTATTTGTGCTTTTTATCACACAAAGCAAAATTTGCAACTTGCAGCCTAATTTCGAATAAGCTTAAAACACTCCAATTTTAATAAATGTTCGTGCTCCACTGAGATTATCAGTCTAAGTCGCAAAAAAGTTTCTTAATCTTGAAAAAAAATCATCCAAATAAATAATGATGTAAATAAAAGATTCTCAACAATGAAGAATCCACTACCCCTTATTTTAGACGATTTCACTCTAAAAAAGTGTAGCTATTATTACTTATTTCACTTGCAGATTTAAAAGTTATTTCTACTTTTGCAATCGCTTTTGGGGCAGATACCAAAGCGGCCAACTGGGACGGACTGTAACTCCGTTGTCTTTCGACTTCGCAGGTTCGAATCCTGCTCTGCCCACTTAAAAGTTATAACGTTGCCAATGTAGCTCAGCTGGCTAGAGCAGCTGATTTGTAATCAGCAGGTCGTGGGTTCGAGTCCCTCCATTGGCTCCAAAAAATATTGAATTGCGAAAGTAGCTCAGCTGATAGAGCATTAGCCTTCCAAGCTAAGGGTCGCGGGTTTGATCCCCGTCTTTCGCTCTAATTTAAAGGATGTCTTTTTTAGGCATCCTTTTTTTATTATAATTATTATCACTACACCTCTTCTTTTTAGGATAATACACTCAACTTAACCCAAAAATATTTTACATTTATCATTAAATAAAAATTATAAAAATGATTCAGAACGTTGTATTAATTGGATCTGGCAACTTGGCGACACAACTAGGCATGGGATTAGCTATGAGTGGTTTTAATATCAGACAGGTATATAGTAAATCTATTAAAAACGCTTCTATTTTAGCAGATAAGCTTAATGCGTATCATACGGATCAATTAAACGAAATTCAGAAAAAGTGTGATTTATATATAATAGCCGTAAGCGACTCTGCTTTAGAATCGGTTATTGCAGATTTGCCAAACTTACAAGGTATCGTAGTTCATACATCTGGCAGCATGGCATCTTCAATTTTAAATAGATTTGATAAGTTTGGTACCTTCTATCCATTTCAGACATTTAGTAAAGATAAGGCCGTTGACTTTAATCAAGTTCCTTGCTTAATTGAAGGGAAGGATCAGACTATTGAAATAGAACTGATGACTGCCGCTAAGAAAATTTCGAAACAAGTAATCTCATGTGATTCGGAACAAAGAAAACAAATACATTTAGCGGCAGTATTTGCTTGTAATTTTAGTAATCATCTTTATAAAATTGCCTTTGATTTACTAGAAAGCAATAACATTAATCCTGATGTAATTAAACCATTGATTAATGAAACAGCGCATAAAATTCAAAGCTTATCTCCAATTGAAGCTCAAACAGGACCCGCAATGAGGAAGGATGATAATATTATTAATATGCAAAAAGACATGTTAAACTATTCAGAGGAACTTAAATCGATTTATTCTTTATTTACAGATAGAATTTACAATCAAAAATAACCTTTGCTCGCATTTTATATTAATTACTTAAAATAAAGCACTTAATAAGTTTAAGTTATCATAGTAAAAATGTATATTAACGTTTGTTAACTTTAATATACTACACTATGGCAACTGCAATTCTCTATCGTTCAAAACATGGTACTACATTAAAGGCTGCACAACTAATTCAAGCTAAGCTTCATGATAAAATTATTGATTTATATAATTTGAGACATCATAGATCGTTGGATATTGAAAGTTATGATACTATTATTATTGGGGGTTCAATACACTCCGGGAAATTACAAAGTGACTTAAAACGCCTAATGGCAAAAAAGCAAAACGAGCTTCTGAGCAAAAAATTAGGCTTATTTTTATGTTGCATGGAAGAACAGCCCAAATCACAACACCAATTCAACCAAGCATTCCCTGAAATATTGCGAAACCATGCCGTTTGCAAATCAATAATGGGTGGTGAGTTTTTATTGGAAGAAATGAATTTTGCCGAGAAGTTTTTAATAAAAAAAGCCGCTGGAGTTACCAATTCAATTTCGAAACTAAAACTGGAAGAGATTGAATATTTTGCTGCAAAGGTTAACGCTAGTTAACCCTCTTTGCAACAATAATATCTCTTTTTATTGATTTATCAACCATATGTTCAAACCCATTATATGGGGGCTCTTTCATTACTTCCAAACCAGCCTCAGCAAACACACTTTGTAATTGGGTTCTCGATACCACAAACGAATTCCATGCAATTACAATAACTCCTCCCACTTTAAGAGTTCGTTTCCATTGCTCAACACAAGAGTGCAATAGTTCTGATGGATTCCTTGTTATACCTCCCTTATTTTTCACAGTTTTATTTCCATGGGCAATACCATAGGGCAAGTCTCCGACTATTAAATGAAACTTTTTTGGTTTAAAATATTTATCAGAGTCAACAGTAGTTCCGTTTACAACTGCTAGGACTTTACGATTATCAGTTTCTTTAAACTCTTCTTTTAAACGCGCGTATTCAAATTCATTAACGTAAACGGCTTCAGTTTTATCCTTACCATAAATCATACGCTTATTGGTGGTGTTTTTATAGCGCTCTGTCTGGATATACTTTTTAAAGAACAAGATGGAATCACTCACCGATTTTGCATCCAACTCTACTCCATATGCATTAAAGCCATAAATACAAGCTTCAAAAAGCGTAGTACCTCTCCCTGAAACAGGATCTAAGAGATTGATCGCGTCATCATAATTAAAGTCGCTACTTAACAGAGCCACATTAATCATCATTTTGGTAAATAATTCGTTGGTTTTCCCTGGATATTTAAGCATTGAGCTTATTTTATCATCCACATACTTATAATTGTATTGTTGAATGGGAACTAGTATGTTTTTGTTATTGTATGTATCCAATTGGTACATACTAAAAACGAAGGATAATCTGGAAAGGATTTGAAAATCATTGGATGATAATACACCTTCAGTAATAATAGAAAGGTATCGCACTTTGGCAATCTCTATAACCTTAACATCAGTTACATTAACAGATAAGCGTTGAACTGCAATTTTAAGTTCCGCTAAAGCTAATTCTCCTGCTAAGTTATAGTAAACTCTATTATGCCCGGGGTGCTGTAATATTAAATATTCGCACATAATTAAAATTTGTTTCATCAATAGACAAATAGATAAATGCCTACTGTAATTGTTACATTCTGTTTTGTATTAGCTTTATATTCTTGCTCAGCAATTGGAATTATTTAAAACTAACTATGTATTTAAACTCTATTAAAAAGAAAAGGGCTCTCTATATTAGAGAACCCTTTATCAATTACAATTTGTTGTATTTTTATTCGATAATAGTCATCTCATTTAATAAATAACTTGCGCCTGCAAATTTATCTATTAAAAATAAAACATAACGAACATCTAAAGATATATTTCTGCATTGTTCGGGATTATACATTAAATCACTCATAACTCCTTCCCAAGCTCTATCGAAGTTAATACCTATTAATTCACCATTTGCATTTACCACAGGGCTTCCAGAATTACCTCCCGTGGTATGATTTGTTGCTACAAAACACACCGGAACGGTTCCATTTACTTCATACTTACCAAAATCTTTTGTGGTATGTAATTCTTTTAATTTAGCTGGCACACGATAATCGTAAATATCTGGATTATCCTTCTCTATAATACCTTCTAATGTAGTGTAATACTTAAACTGCACAGCATCTTTTGGCTCATAAGCACTTACTTGACCATAAGAAACACGTAATGTAAAATTGGCATCTGGGTAGAATACTTTATCATTCTCAAACTCCATTAAACCAGCCATGTAAGTTCTATCTAGTAACATTATTTTACTTCTTAGCTCTTTGTATTGATCTACAACATTTGACTTTGCTAACTCAACAAAACTATCTAAAAGAATATAAGCAGGGTCTTTATGTAGTTTCTTAATGCTCTTTTTTGAAAAATTATTTACAAAGGCTTCTGCTGTATTTTGATTCATAAATACAGATTTTTCAAATACCATATCTACATATTTTGAAATATCTCCATTATATTTTCCATTGATCAACATATACACATCTGGCAAAAAATTTGCATCAATATTCTCTTGATACACTTGAAGCAACATCGCTGTTTCCTCTTTGTCAAGAGGCATATAGTAATCTTTAAAGAACTTCTGATATCGAGTAATTATTCCTTCTTTCTTACTTAATACCACTTCATTATCAACAGTATCTTTCTCAATTTCTGATATTAATCCATCGAAATAACCTGATAAACCAACTCCTTCCATACCATTTCTTCGTATCATCTCAGAAATATAACTGTAGGTTATATAGTATTTCGAGTATTCTTCATAAATACCTTTATACTCGGTTAAAACCGTTTTATATTTATCATTACCTGACGCATCAGCCCATTTTTGAAATGCCACTTCTTGTTCTTCCTTTTTCTCAATAGCATTCAACTTATCAAGCCCTTTAATTTCTCCAATCCAACGTTTCCAACTATTAGAAGTTGATGCATTTTTAGCTGCATATTTAATTCGAACCGCAGGATCTGCTCCTTGGTAACGATTCATAATCTCTAGTTTTTTAGTTCTAACATCAATCAATGTTGGATTCACCTTTTCTGTAATCATCTTAATATGATAAGAAGGAACATACTCATAGGTACTACCAGGATATCCAAAAACCATAGTAAAATCGCCTTCGCTCACTCCCTTCATTGAAATAGGAAAGTGATGTTTTGGTGTATAAGGTTTATTTTCTTCAGCGTATTCTGCAGGTTCATTATCTTCATTCGCATATATGCGAAATAAAGAAAAATCGCCTGTATGGCGTGGCCACATCCAATTATCTGTATCTCCACCAAACTTACCTATTGCACTAGGAGGAGCGCCAACCAAACGAACATCGGTGAAAACTTCATTAACAAATAAAAAATATTGATTTCCATGGAAAAAAGGTTTTAACACCGCAGTAAAGTGTGTATCCTTTATAGCTTCATCTTTTATTGCTTTTGAGTTTTTTGAAATAACTGAATTACGCTCTTTCTCCGTCATTTCTTCAGTTACACCTTCTAACACCGCTTCGGTAACATCTTTCATTGAACGTAAAAAAGTTGCCTTCAAACCTGGGTTAGTTAATTCTTCATCACGATTCATCGCCCAAAAACCATTGGTTAAATAATCATTCTCTAAAGAACTATGAGACTGAATAGCACTATATCCACAGTGATGATTTGTTATTAATAAGCCTTCGTTAGATATTAATTCGCCAGTACAACCACTTCCAAAGATAACCACTGCATCTTTCATACTGGCTTGGTTTACACTATAAATATCTTCAGCAGTGAGCTTAAAACCCAGCTCTTGCATTTCTTCGATATTGTATTTCTGTAATAATATTGGAATCCACATTCCTTCTGCTGCCTTTATACTTCCTGAGATTAGGAATGCAGCACATAAAATTGCTACTATTTGCTTCATTTAGTTTAGTATTGCATTACCAACTAGCTTTTTTAAAATGCGATATTGGGAAACATTTTTAACAAGATAGATAGTAAAATATGATTTGTTGATTTTATATTTTATATTAAAATTGATTCAATTCTTCATAGAGCCTTTGAACTGGCAATCCTACTACATTAAAATAAGATCCTTCAATTTTCTCAATGCCTATCATACCAATCCACTCTTGAATACCATAGGCCCCAGCTTTATCAAAAGGTTTATAATTATTGATGTAGTATTCAATTTCTGCTTCTGTTAAAGACTTAAAATACACATCCGTTGAAACGGAAAAACTAACAACTTTTTGTTTCGAAGATATAGTGACTCCACTAATAACCTGATGTTTAATTCCGGAAAGTAGCTTAAGCATTTCTGTAGCTTCAGCTTTATCCTTTGGCTTACCTAAAACCTTACCTTTTGCGCAAACAATTGTATCCGCAGTAATTACTATTTTATTTGAATCGTTCTGAATATCTGCTAAAAAAGGTTTAGCCTTTAATTTCGATAAAAAAACAGCAATATCTTCATGTTTCAAATCTGAAGGATATTTTTCTTCTACATCTTCCTTTATCTCTACTGAAAAATCTATCCCAATTTCTGATAATAGTTGAGAACGACGTGGCGATTTAGACGCCAATATTATATTATAATTGTTTAAATTTTGCATTAAGCTCTGATGAAAAATTAAAATAATTGACCTGCTACAAAAACATACAACACACCAAAAAACATTATCAATTTATACATTGTGCTCAATTGGTGATAGCCTTTTGCTGTAGAGATTTTGAATAAATAGATTAAGGATGAAATTAACGGTAGGGTTATAAAAATCATGAAATAAGCAAATGTAAATGTATCATCTGCTAAACGATCGATGCTATAGTATAACAACCAAATAACAACCAATATAAAAATTGTAAGCAAACCTATTACTGCCTTTGTATATGGTACACCTAAAGTAATTGGAACTGTATGACACCCTTCCTTTTCATCCCCTTCCATATCTTCTAAATCTTTAATGATTTCACGGGTTAAATTTACAACGAAGGCAAAAAAGGCAAAACCAAGTGTCCAAAACCAAGCTGTGGAGCAGGCTTCACTTTCAATTATTGAAGCTCCATGAACTCTATACAAGGCAGAAAATTCAGCTGAAACAACCAAAATTGCAACTAATGCAATTAATGCCGAAACAATAATATTTCCAATTAGGCCCTGTTTCTTAAATGTTGTTGAGTAATACCATAAAAATGCAGGTATTAAAATATACATCAATGCATAACTTTCTTTACGAAGAACATACGAAAGAAACAATCCCATAAATACTCCACAGAATGTAAATATTACATGAAGAAACATGGCCTCTCTTCGCTTAATTTTTTTATCAATCACCATCTTATCCGGACGGTTGATTCTATCAATCTTAATATCAAAATAGTCGTTAATTACATAACCAGATGCTGCTAAAAACAAGGTACTTATTACCAATATGATAAATCTTTTATCGGTAAATCCAGCCTCATAACCAAAATGATTTAAAATGGGAATAATTAAACCATAACGAATTAAAACTTGCAAAAGAGCTATAATAATGAGATTCTTATAGCGTATTAATCGTAATATTGGAAGCATATTTTTATTTCTTGATTAGTATTAAAGCCTTCGATATCGTTAAGAGTTAAGGATCTTAATTTAAAATTACCATGTTTTATCAAGTCCCCATTTACCATGAGCTCTTAATACTTGTTCGATCACATCGCGCACACAACCCTCGCCACCATTTTTATGACTGATATATTTACAGCACATTTTAATCTCTTCAACGGCATCGGCCGGACAAACAGATACACCAACAGTTTGCATTACTTCTTCATCAGGTAAATCATCTCCCATATACATAATCTCCTCAGCTTTGAGGCCTTGTTTATTCATCCAATCGTTAAGCTGATGAATTTTATCCGAAGCTTTCATATATACGTCTTCAACGCCCAACTGTGTATATCTATTCTTTACAGCTTCAGTATCCCCTCCTGTAATAATAGCAATAGGATAACCTTGTTTAACCGCAGCTTGTATTGCGTAGCCATCTTTTATATTTGCTGTTCGCATCGGAATCCCATTGGCATCCATAGGTATTATTTGTGCAGATAAAACACCATCAACGTCAAATGCAAATGCTTTAACCTGCATTAGGTCTTCTTTAAAGTTACTCATGTTATATAATTTAATATCATGCGAATTTACAGAATTTAGTTTATTAAGCGAATCGTATTTAGAATTGTTTATCCATAGAATAATAGTGTGTTATATTGGATACATCTTTAGAGCATTAATAGTATAAAATGCTTATATTGAATGAAACCTCGTAGAAACACAATTACAGAACACGACACAAATCTATAATTAATTATGTCTCAATATATTTACCTGATTTTGTTATTTTCTGTAAAATAAAACTTTATTGCTATGAAAAATGGATCTATACAAATTGTTGATTTAGAATTTGAATATCAACTATGGAAAGGAAGACTTTCTTTATACACAAAAGAAGTTGACCTACTTATAAAACGCAATGAAACCATCCTGAATCCGGAAAATGCGCATAAATTAAACTCGATTGAAATAATGGCATTAGAAGAGCATAAGAGTATTATTGAAAGTGCCTTGAGTAAGATAAATGTAAAAGAACAAGAAATTGAGTATTACATAAAAGATTTCCCAATCACCCATGAACATCAATATTTTGTGGAACATTTAGAATTAAGAAAGCAATTTGAGAAATTAATTTTGGTTCATACCGATAGAGTTAAGGATATTATAACTGCCATCGGCGCTAACTAATTTCACCTGATTGATAATTTGTGTACCTTCTTAACTTTTTATAATGTCAACTTTCAGATTATTTGGAAATAAGAAAGTTCTATATAAGGATAATCACATTTAAAATATTTTCTAGATGGAAGTACGCATATTCGTGTAACAACAAATCTAAAAAAGACAATTTGATATAAAAATATCATGAACCCAAAACAACACCGTTACGTATTTTATTACAAACAGTTACACTGATTACGAATGGTTACATATTGATCTAAATAAATAACTATTCGCACATTACAAACACACTGCAATTTGAAGGTCATTTAAAAACATCTACTAGGTATAAAAAGCTAATCCTAACAAATAGAACTTTTCTTTCGGTCAACTTTTCTCTTTTATGGAAGAGAAAAGTTGTCGATTTCAAGCAAGAATATTACTTAAAAAAATCTCCTAGTTTATTTTTGATATCATCCACAGCCTTTTTTATATTATCATCCTCAAGCAATTCTTCAATAGCCTTTTGAGTATCTTCACTAACCTCATTTTGCAGTTGTTTTTGAGCTTTAGCAATGTCTAAACTCATTTTAGGATTATCGGCACTTCCTTTAATGAGAACGTCAACAATAACATCTTCTCCATTCTGATTCACAATACCTCCAAAGAATCCCATTGCATTAGCTACATCCTTACGGGATACAGGTGCAGCAATAACGTAATTTAAAGATTGGTCAAAACCTTGTTCTCCCTGAATTGTAAATTTAGCACCATTAATATTTGTTGAAAACGGCGATACTATAATTTTACCATTTCGCATCTCATAATTAATATCAATATCTTTTGCTGTAAGCGTTCTATAACTCTCTTTATTTAAAAGATCTGCCATTTGATTTAACACTTTGGAGTTGGATACTGTAACTGCATCTGATTTTATAGTTCCTCCACCTTTTATGCTAGCAATATTTAAAGTGTAATCTTGATTTACTTTACTACGGAGTTTAAAATCCGAGCTTATTTTACCCATTGCATTTTTTGCAACAGGCATTAATGAATCAACTACGGTGAACGAATTAGCCATTGTTTTTATATCCACTTTATCGGCACCAATAACAAAATCAATATAAGGTTTCGATATATTCTGAGTATTATATTGACCTTCTATATCAATCTTTCCACCTAGTGTATTCATATTATATCGGTCAATTACTAGTTTTGAATCCTTGACCACCAAAACACCTTTTGCTTTATTTACAATTAACTTATCGTACGTCAATTTATCAATATTGGAATAAAGCCTCAAATGAATATTACGCGGTATTCCTCCAAACTCTACAACTCCGGAATCTTTTTTCGATTCAGAAACGCTTTTACTCTTTCGAAGGATTTCGTTTAAGTTAAGAGATGACGAATAATGATTTAAACTACCTTTAAGCGTGCTGTTTTTAAAATAGTATGGTAAATATCCCGATAAGGAACCATTCAAACTAAGGTCTGAATTTACAACAGAAGCTTTCAACTGTTTTAGCTCAATGGTTTCAGAATTTATATTCATCAATGCCTCAGACACCTTTATTTTATATGGCATTATGCTATTTGAATAAGAAAATCCTTTGAAAGAAATATTCCCATTTATTTTTAGAGCTTCATAATCCTCTATATCAATCAATGTCTTATTCCCTGCAAAGTCAATTTTTGAGTTAACAATGCCCTCTAATTCCATATCCTTAAATTGGACAATATCACTTACCGATTTTAAATCAATTACCCCATCAATACCACCAACAAATGAAGCATTACTAACTGGAGTCTCTAAATAAAAACTTCCTTGAAAAGGATTATCTGAAATAGAAAAATAAAGTTTCTCTAGACTAACTTTAGTACTGTCCAATATTTTTCCTGAATTGTTAATCTTAAGAGCAACATTTATATCATCAATGCTATCGTCAACATCAGAGTAAGCTATTCGGCCATCCTCAACTAATACATTGAAGTTAAAATTTGGTAAGCTATTAGAATCAATAAATACTCCATTTACATTGGCTGAAATATCAAAATTTCCTTCCGTCTGAATACTTTCAAAGTCTTTTAAATATTGACTAGGTATTAGCGACAAAATTGTTTTTATATCATTATTTATCGTTTTGAGTTGCAAGTTAATGTCAAACCCTTCGTTTAAAATCTGAACTCCTCCATTAAATCCCATTTTTAGATCGTTAATAGCTAATGTATTATTCTTAAATGTGAATTTATTAGTGTTTGTATCGGCAAGTATATTCGCATCAAAGGTTAGATTTGCATCACTTAAATATTTAACATTCTCTTGCTGAACATTTAATTCTTTAACACGGCTTTTTAACTGCACAATTGACTCTTCTGCAGATAAATTCCCGCTTAATTGAAGATTAACTCCACTTAAACTAGTTTTACTATGAGAGTTTTCATCAACATATATTATTGATGCATTATTTATTTGAAATTTATTTAAAACCAACTTAGAACCTGAATTTTCCTTTTTACTAGAATGTTTCTTTTCGGAGTTTTTGTTTACAATATCCCAATTATTTACTTGATTACGAGTTATTGCATTAACAATAGGTTGCTCAATATTTACCTCAATAATCTTTAATCCATCGGATGAGAAAACACTAAACAATTGCGCAGATAATTCAATATTTTCAACGTGCAATAATGTGTCCTCCTTAAATGTACCAAGACCTATGATATTAAAACCCGTAAGTTCAACTTGAACATTTGGAAAGTCCTTTAATAGAGATACAGAAACCTTTTCCCACGCTACACTCGAATTAATATTTTTGTTTATTTCAGTTTTTAATCGAGTCTCAACACGACTTACCATTGTGAAGGGTATAATAATAAGGAGAGCCAATAAAACTACTATTGAGATGATTACTGCTTTTAAAGCCTGCTTCATTATTTGTTTGTTTAATTTGCGCATTAAATTAACCATATCGAACTAATAAAAAAATAATTTTCTATAAAAGGATATGATTAGCTGGCGAACTACATTACCAATGATTTATCAAATACTCTATTCGATTGAAAAGCAGTCTGCATCATTTAATACGGGAAATTTTTCTCTGAAATTATTTTGAGCAGCCAAGTCGAAACCTACAATCTCTAGATTTGTTTTTTGCTCTTTAGACAACACTAGGACCTTTCCTTTAGCATCTATAGCTGCCGAATTACCATTGTATTTTAAATTATCCCCCTCGCCAACTCGATTAACTCCAATACATAAACATTGATTTTCAATAGCACGCGCTTGCAGTAAAGTATCCCACACTTTTATACGTGGAATTGGCCAATTTGCCATACAAACCATCACATCATAGTCGCCAGTATTTCGTAACCAAACGGGAAATCTGATATCATAACAAACTACAGGTAATATTTTAACACCATTATAGTCGAACACAACCCTTTCAGCTCCAGCAGAAAAGCTCTTATCTTCACCACCCATACTGAACAAATGCCTTTTATCGTAATAATTTACCTGACCGTTATTTATATATACAGCTCTATTATAAAATTTCTTGTCTTCAACTATCGCAACAGAACCAATTATAGCAATCTTATTAAGTACTGATTGTTCTTTCATCCATTGTAAAATAAAACCATCCATAGTCTGTGCTATTTTACTAACATCCATTGAAAACCCAGTGGCAAACATCTCTGGCAAAAGTAAAACATCAAACTCATCTTTGTGCGATGATATTATTTTACCAATCGCTAATAAATTCTCATCAACATTCTCCCATTTAATATCCAACTGTAAAATACCAAACCTTACTATGTTATCCTTAATTACGTTCATTGTTAGTTTTAATAGAATTAATATGTTAGTCTAAATAGCTTATATTTGTTGGCAAGTTAATCATTTAACAAATAATTATGCGCAAGCTTGTGATCTATTCTTTTCTTCTTTTTTCACTCCATCTGCATAGTCAATCGGATACTATTAACGAAAATGCAGGAATGAAATTTGGCTTATTACCAGCTATTGCTTTTGATGCAGATTTAGGTTTTCAATACGGAGGATTGGTAAATTTCTTTTGGTATGGCGATGGAACTAAATACCCTACCTACAATCACTCCTTATATTTTGAAGCTTCGCAATATACTTCAGGCACTAGTTTGCTTAGGGCTTACTACGATTCTCCAGAATTTATAAAAGGAATTCAAACCACATTAGATATTACCTATTTTAATGATTTAGCCACTGATTTTTATGGGTTCAATGGTTATAATGCCCAATTCAATTCAGAGTGGATAGATGACGAAGATCCGAACTATAAAAGCCGTGTTTTTTATTCTCATCATAGAGAGATGTTTAGAATAATGACAAATTTTAAAGGGGTGCTTACAAATTCTAACAAAGCACTAGAGTGGATGGCTGGCTTTACATTGTTCAATATGAATATTAATTCTACAAATATAAATCAGCTGAACAAACGAATCTCTGATGACAAGAAACTACCTGAAACTAATGGCCTTTATGACAATTATGTTGATTGGGGGATTATTGATGAGAAAGAGGCAAAAGGAGGACTAAGTAATTACATAAAGCTTGGGCTCTCCTATGATACTCGCGATTTTGATGCAAATCCTGCCAAAGGGATTTGGAGTGAAGTATTTTTTACTATGTCGCCATCATTTCTGTCGGATAAAAACACACAATATACCCAGCTAACAGCAATGCATAGGCAGTATTTCACACTAAGTGCTGATAAATTGATATTTGCTTATAGGTTGGCAATTCAAAACAAACTTAGCGGAACAATACCATTCTACCTACTCCCTCATTATGTAACTTCAAACCTAACTTCGGCAACATCACAGGGTCTTGGAGGAAGTAAAACATTAAGAGGAATTAGGCGCAATAGAGTGGTTGGCGATGGATTTGCACTGGCAAATATAGAGCTACGTTGGAAATTTCTTCGAACAAGACTATTGGGTGAGGATTTATACTTAGCCAATAATACTTTTTTTGATATGGGGATGATTACTCAAGAATACAAAATAGATTACACTTTAATACCTGAATCAGAAAGAGCTGAGTATTATATTCCGAATGAGGAAAAGATGCATTTTACCATTGGAACTGGCCTAAAAGTAGGCTACGGCGAGAATTTTATTATTTCGGCAGATTATGGTTTAGCCTTATCTAAAAAAGATGGTGAGTCTGGTTTATATATACTTCTGAATTATTTATTCTAAAGTACTATTTTATTTAATTTTGTCTTAGATTCGCGAATCCTTAATTTCAACTTTTATTTAGATGCCAAAATATTCTTTAATTATACCAGTTTATAACCGCCCTCAAGAAATTGATGAACTATTATCTAGTTTAACTGATGTATCCTTCAATGATTTTGAAGTTGTTGTTGTTGAAGATGGATCTACTTTAAGTTCTGATTTAATTTGTAAAGGATATCGAAATAAACTGAATATAACCTATCATTATCAGAAGAATACAGGGCCCGGTTTAGCACGAAACACTGGAGCAAGTTTAGCCAAAGGGGATGTTTTTATCTTTTTTGATTCTGATTGTTTAATTCCATCAGATTACTTTGAAGCTGTAGAACAACAAATTGATAAAATTGATTGTTTTGGTGGACCTGACATGGCACATCAATCGTTTAGCCCAATACAAAAAGCCATCAGTTATTCAATGACATCTACGCTAACTACGGGTGGAATTAGAGGTGGAAAAAAGAAGTTAGACAAGTTTTATCCGCGAAGTTTTAATATGGGTATTAAACGAAATGTTTTTGAAGCACTTAAAGGTTTTAGAGATATTCGTTTTGGTGAAGATCTAGATTTTAGCTTACGAATTGTTGAGGGAGGATACAAAGCTGTATTGATTGAGAATGCCGGAGTTTTTCACAAACGACGAAACAATATGAAATCCTTTTTTAAACAAGTGTTTAACTCAGGTATTGCAAGAATTAATCTAAATATATGGCACCCCGGCTCACTTAAGCTAGTGCATGCTGCCCCTAGTATTTTTACACTAGGCTATATTATTTGGGGTATTATTTCAATATTTATTCCGCAGTTATGTATATTGTTACTATTGCCATTACTTATATTCTTTATTGATGCATTAGTAAAAAACAAGAATATAAAAATTGCATCGCTAGCTGTTGTAGCTTCAATGGTACAAACTTTCGGATATGGTACAGGTTTTATCTATGCCTTATTCAAACTAATTGTTTTGAATAAAACAGACACAGGTGCATTTAACAAAACCTTTTATAACTAATTAAAATTAAATCTGAATAGTTTATCTGTATCATCAGTTTTAACTGGATCTCCTTTTGAATAACTAATGATGCTATTGATAACTTTTGAAGGAGGTTGTAACAATGGATCATCAAAAAAACTATCAGGCAGTTGACTAAATAAGTCAACCATCTGAAGACTATAGTTCTCTAGTTCTTCTAATTGTTTTGTAAAATTTGAATTCATAGGCATCCTAAATTAATCTATTTCTAAATGTTAAACGCCTATGAATATATTTTATTGCATACTATTACACAGTTAATGATATTTTTTGTTCTTCAACCATATCTCTCATATTAATTATGGCATAGCGCATCCTGCCCAAAGCAGTATTAATACTAACACCTGTCTCTTCGGCAATTTCTTTAAAGCTTAATCCCATAAAGTGCCTTAAACGCACAACTTCCTTTTGATTTTCGGGTAAATATTCGACTAACGACGCCACATCTTTCAATATCTGATCAGTCACTAACTTATCCTCAATATTTGTATCTGAGAATTTAGAAGAATTGAATAAATCGTACTCAATGGAGTCGTTAGATACCATTTGCATATGTTTTTGCTTACGGTAATAATCGATAATAAGATTATGCGAAATACGCATTACCCACGAAGGAAACTTTCCATTTTCGATGTACTTTCCCCTTTTAAGATTATTAATTACTTTAATAAAAGTATCCTGAAAAACATCCTCAGCCAAAGCTGGCTGTTTTACCATCATCAGAATATAGGAATATATTCTACTCTTATGCCTATTAATTAAAATCTGCAAACATGCTTCTTGTCCCCCAATGAAGCGCTCAACCAACTCATTGTCGGTCTGATCTTGAAGATTTACCATTTTTTTACGTTTTTAAGTTTTAGCGTAAAATTTTTCTATAGGCACTGACGGTTTATGTGAATAATTATTTTGAAATGGTAAAAAAAGTAAAAATATATTAATAAAACAATACAACCCAATAAACATTAATCAATTATTAACATTCAATTTAGTTACAAAAAGCATATTACAACCAATATAACAACCTGTTATAAATAAAAAAAGCCATCCTAAAAGGACAGCTTTTTAATATAAATTTTACATACGATTATTCCTCAACAGGAATAACAGCATTTAAGGTAACCGAATATTTTAGAACATCTACGTCAGTTGTGTTTCTATCAGAAGGAGCATAAATTAAAGCTTCTCCACCTTCTTTCATTAATGGCAAGGCTAATTTAAAACAATCGCTCATTTCACTCAACAAATACTTTCCGTTCTCGCCAGAGTGTCTTTCTTCCATTGTAACAACATTAATACCTGAAAATGAAATTTCAACTGAATCGGTTAAACTAGGCATACTACCTAAACCTTCCATCACTTCTTTGTAATATACATTTGCCGTATCAGTTATTGCTGTACCGACCTCATCAGGGTTATTACTAAAGTAATCCTGAATTAAGCCATTTTCATAATTATCACGCTCATCCGTATCTAATGTAAACCCATCAAGAGTTACTGTAAAGTGTCTGTTTCCATCACTATAAGCTTGCCGTGATGGTATAAATATATGAGCTTTACCTCCGCGCTTCATTTCTTTTAGTGCAATTCTCCAACCTGCTATATTACCTTCCAAACTAAATAGGCGCGGCTGGTTGGGTTGGGTATTATCAAAACTAGTACCTGAAGTAATATAATACCCCGCATAGTGCACCAAAATATCAGTAGTATCGTTGGCTACTTTATCACCTATACCTTCTTCTATATGTGATATATATACTCCATCATCAAGTGGTATTAAATCCTCTTCAGTTAAACCTAAATCTAAACCTACAGTATCATTTGTAGCATATAGTATTATATCAGCATCATCTTGTTCAGGTGTTTGAGGTACATAACTGGTTCCGTCGTCATCATCTTTTTTACAAGCCCAAATACCCAATAAAAGAAGTGCAGTAAGTATATATGTATATTTCATGTTTAATATTTTACAAACACCAATGGCGTTTATGTAATTTATAGTTCTTGTTAATAATTATAGTACTGAATTCAGCCACAAAGTTAAAGTTTAATCGTAATGATACAATAGTGTTTACTTAACAGCATCATTATTGTTTACTTTGTCGCTTTTATCATACGCTGTTACTATTCGTTGTACCAATGGATGACGAACAATATCTTTGGCGTTAAATTCTATTACTTTAATTCCTTTTACCCTTTTTAATATACGCATAGAATGCACTAAACCAGACATTGATGCCTTTGGTAAATCAATTTGAGTAATATCGCCGGTAACTACATATTTCGTACCATTTCCCATACGGGTTAAAAACATTTTAATTTGATTGGTTGTAGTATTCTGTGCTTCGTCTAATATTACAAATGCATCACTCAAGGTTCTACCACGCATGTAGGCCAATGGTGCAATTTGAATAGTGCCATTTTCCATGTAGTCTTTTAACTTAGCTGACGGAATCATATCCTGTAAAGCATCGTAAAGAGGTTGTAAATAAGGGTCAATTTTTTCTTTCATATCACCTGGAAGGAAACCTAATTTTTCACCAGCTTCTACGGCAGGTCTACTCAATATTATTTTACGTACCTCTCTCCTTTTCAACGCCCTAACAGCTAATGCAATTGCTGTATATGTTTTTCCTGAACCTGCAGGACCAACAGCAAAAATCAGATCATTCTGATCATATTCTTTAACAAATTCTCTTTGATTGGTTGTACGACCGCGGATAGGTTTCCCATTAACTCCGTATAAAATTACATCATCCTCTGATTTTTTGGCTCCTACTCTACCACTATCAATTATTTCAATAATTGAATGTTCGCTGATAACGTTGTATTGATTATAATGATCAATTAAAAGGTGAACTTTTTCTTCGAATCGTGCTATCTCATCAGCTTCACCCATGGCTTTAACCCAATCGCCACGTGCAATAATTCTCAGTTTTGGAAAACGATCTTTTATGATCTGTAATTTTACATTTTTAACACCAAAAAACTCTATTAAGTCAATGGTTTCAAGGTAGATTAGTTTCTCTATCATATAGTAATTAGCATGCTATTTTGTTCAATTTATGCAAATTAAACACTTTTATTCTTAATCGGATGGACATTTATCTAATAATTTCGATACAAATATAAACTATTAGGCAAGCACCTAAATATCTGCCTAAGCTTTGCTTATACAGTATTTCTTTTGTTATTTCGTGTAACAATAATTTGAATTAATTATAACATGACAACAGGTAAATTAAATGCTTTTAAGGAGCTATTAGATATTTTAGATAAATTACGAGTTGAATGCCCGTGGGATAAGAAACAAACCAATGAGAGCCTGCGAAATTTAACCATTGAAGAAACCTATGAACTTGCAGATGCCATCTTAGAAGGAGATGATGAATCTATAAAAAAAGAGCTTGGCGACCTTTTACTTCATGTAGTTTTTTATGCCAAAATTGGCGAAGAAAAAGAAGCCTTTGATATTGAAAGTGTTATTAAATCGCTAAATAAGAAACTTATTTATCGCCATCCGCATATATTTTCAGATACCAAAGTAGCCAATTCAAAAGAAGTTGAAGAAAATTGGGAACGCCTAAAACTAAAAGAAAAAGGTGGTAACAAGTCGGTACTTGAGGGTGTGCCAAAATCATTGCCAGCCATGATTAAAGCCAATAGAATACAGGATAAAGTGCGTGGTGTTGGTTTTGATTGGGAGCACAAAGAGCAGGTTTGGGATAAGGTAAGCGAAGAAATAAATGAAGTAAGAGATGAAATAATTAATGGAGATCAAGATAAAATTGAAGCCGAATTTGGTGATTTATTCTTCTCATTAATTAATACTGCTCGTTTATACGGTGTTGACCCTGAAACAGCTTTAGAGCGCACCAATAAGAAATTTACAAAACGCTTTAATTATCTTGAGAAAGAAACCATTAGTAAGGGCAAGGATTTAAAAGAAATGAGTCTAGAAGAAATGGATATCATTTGGGAAAAAGCCAAGCAATTTGATAAATAAACGTACCATTACAATATAGTTTTTTAACCATGAGTAGTAATTCGAAATTAGGAACCGCACCCGTTTTTTTTACAGCTATATCCACTATTCTAGGAGCCATTTTATTTCTGAGATTTGGTTATGCAGTTGGGTCTTTAGGCTTTTTTGGGGCTTTATTAATTGTATTATTAGGACATTTAATTACCTTACCTACAGCCTTAGCTATTTCTGAAATTGCTACGAATACAAGGGTTGAAGGTGGTGGAGAATATTTTATAATATCGCGTTCATTTGGCTTAAATATTGGCGCCACAATTGGCTTTGCCCTTTACCTATCGCAAGCCATTAGCGTAGCTTTTTACGTAATTGCATTTACTGAGGCCTTTGAACCTGTATTTTCATGGTTAAGCCAAACATTCGATCTTAATTTACCACGCCAAGTCATTAGTGTTCCTTCACTACTAATTTTAGGCGTATTAATTTTAAAGAAAGGTGCCAATATAGGCCTTAAAGCACTATACATAATTGTGGCCATTTTGTTTGTTTCCTTAGCATTATTCTTTCTCGGTTCAACAGATTTTTTTGCTTCGGGTGATTATGGTTCTAATTTTGATTTTAAAAATTCAAAAAACTTTTACACCATTTTTGCTATCTGTTTTCCGGCTTTTACCGGAATGACAGCAGGTGTTGGACTCAGTGGAGACCTAAAGGAGCCTAAGAAATCAATTCCCAGAGGAACCATTTGGGGAACCTTAATTGGTATGGTAATGTACGTGTTCGTTATTTATAAGCTTTCAATATCTGCTTCGGCCGAAGAACTCACAAGTGTACAATTATCTATGGCTAACATTGCCATTTTCGGATCCATCATTATCCCGTTTGGATTAGGTGCATCTACCATTTCGTCAGCTATTGGTTCTGTTTTGGTAGCTCCACGCACATTGCAAGCGCTGGCCAATGATAAAAGTTTTCCATCGGCAAAACTGAATCACTTCCTTTCTAAAGGGAAGGGTGCTGCAAACGAACCATATAATGCCTCGCTAATAACTTTGCTTATTGCCGTTGTTTTTGTATTGGCAGGAAACGTAAATTTTGTTGCCGAGATTATCTCTATGTTCTTTATGATTACTTATGGAGCATTGTGCTTAATCTCCTTTTTGAACCACTTTGGAGCATCACCATCCTATCGCCCTTCATTTAAATCTAAATGGTACTTATCCTTAATGGGATTTGTACTCTCAATATGGGTTATGTTTAAAATAAATGCAGGCTATACAATTGCTGCATATTCGTTTATCATTGCCATATACCTTTACCTTAATAAGGTGCATAAGAACAGAGGCGGACTACAAAAGATTTTTTTAGGCGCTTTATTCCAAATAAACCGACGGATTCATGTTTTTATCCAAAATATGAGAAACGAAAGTCCAGAGAAAGAAGAATGGCGACCTTCAGCAATTTGTATTTCACCAAACTCATTGGAACGTACTAAAATATTTGATTTAATGAGTTGGCTATCATACAAACATGGATTCGGCACTTATTTTCATCACCTTAAGGGTTATTATTCAAAAGCTACTAAAGCTGAAGCCGATGCCATTACACATCGTTTAATAGAAAGGCAAAAGCTTGATGGTGATAATTTATACATCGCTTCCATGATTTCGCCATCGTACACTACAGCTATTGCACAAAGTATTCAAACCCCAAGTATTTCGGGGATGGAAAATAATACCATAATATTTGAATATATGCGTAAAAACCCGGGCGAACTGAATAGCATCCTCGATAATATAAATCTTACTAGAGCGGGTAATTACGATGTTTGTGTTTTCTGTGATTCGGGTAAAAACACGCGCTACAATGGTGGAATTCATGTATGGGTAAGAGCCATTGATTTTAAAAATGCCAACCTAATGATTTTATTAGGAATTATTATTCTGGCACATCCCGACTGGAAAAAAAGTCATATTAAAATATTCAATGTTTGTGCTAGCGAATCAATAGAAAGCAATAAGCTAGAAATAAAACAACTGATACAAGATGGAAGATTACCCATTACTTTAAATAATGTGGAGATAATTCCGATTGAAGAAGAAACGAACATTAAAACCACCATTAATCAGCGTAGCGCCGATGCTGGATTTTGTATTATTGGCTTCAGAGGCGAACAGCTCAAAAAACAAGGCATTGAGCTTTTTAATGGCTTTGATAGTATTGGTGATACTTTGTTTGTTAATTCAAGTAGAATTCAGGAGATTGAATAGTCTATAAATAACATCCATAAGAATAACAACCTCATAAGAATTTGTCATCTTTATGAGGTTGTTTTTATTTATTGAGATTTTAGAGCTACAAATATAAATTCTAATGAACCACCTTGATCTCGACTCTACGGTTCTTGGCTCTATTCTCCTCATTATTATTAGGGGCTATTGGTACTTCAAATGATCTACTCACTGTTAGCAGCTGGTCTTCTGGAGCTCCATAATCCATTAACAATTGCTTAACTATAAGTGCTCTTTCCATGCCTAGCTTTCTATTTTCTGCATCTGAAGATAAGTCGCAAGTGTGGCCCTCAATTCGCACAATTACATCTTGATTATTTTTTAAGAACAATGATAACTCTTTTAGTTTATCCACCTCAGATTCCTCTGATATATCTAATGATTTTACCTCAAACTGTACCTTTATGTCTCTTATTATCCCTTGAGCTAATACAAATGGTGCTTCTTTAATCAAATACACAGTATCTATTCTATTAATTACCTGGTAAATGGTATCAATTCTATTTATATCCTTTGTAGAGGATACATTTGTATTATTGGAAATACGCTTAAAACCACTGTCTTTAAAAAAGTAAGAAACACCTATACTAGCACTTGCCATACTTTCGTACGCTTTTCCGGCTATACGGCCTTCAAACTGATCTGGAAAAGTTGACATATTAACCTTTAAATTAACATGTAAGCGTTTATTCAGTTTATATTTGCCCATTAATTCGGCATTAAAAGCAAGCGATGTTGTTGCTGGAATTCCTTTATAGTCTAACACACTCATCACACTTACCCCTAGCGCAGGAACAACATCCCACTTACGCTTATTTTTATAACCTGCAAAAAGATTAAAAGCACTAAACTGAAAATCAACACCTGCATTAATATATCTAATAAAATGTCGATAACTACCATTCTCATGAATCGTTACGTAATTACGTACTGGATCATTATTACCATATATTATTCCCTCCTGAGGATCGGCTGTATACAAACCATCAACTGTACTAAATCCATTTAATTCGTAACCTTGAAAATTTAATCGCAAACCCCAAAATGGAGTAAACCACTTTCCTATTCCGAATGTATACTGCGGTGTAAACCGATCATTAAACTGAAGATTACCGACATCTTGTGAAAATAAGATTTGAGTACCTAAACCTCCATCAATATAAATATTTTGCTTAAACCCTAATGGTTCAAATATAAACTTCTGCTTGGCTTTAAGTGAATCCGAAGGTGTAACATTATCCACACTTTGTGCATAAGTTTTGTCACAGAATACTACCAATACTAGAATCGCGATTTTTACTTTATATTTTAATTTCATAAAAGTTAATCAAGGTGTTAAAACAATTTTTACTGTTGTACCAATTCTAAAATTACTGGATTATCAAAGGTGCCATAGGTTGCATCACTCTCAAAAGCAACAGTATTATTTGCATGATACAAATAAGAGAGACTTGCATTATAATACCTAAAAGTAATCTGTTGATCTTCGGTATCAGATGCTCTAACGGTAATATAATACACCCTCTTTGTACTATCCTTACCCTCTACTAAATTACCTAGCCCTCTGCACTCTGTTCCAATAAAAGCACTTACCATATCCTGATCAGAGGCATATTTACTAATGTTATCAGGAATACCAACAATGGCTGTAAAGCTATTGGGCAAATTATTTATTGACGATATAGCCCAACTTGGTGTTGAATAGGTGTTAAATGATTCTGAGTCTTTACTACACCCTACTATTAATATGAATCCTATTAGAATACTTAATTTAAATATTTTCATGGTCTTATTTTTTAGATTAGAATCAAGAACTCTAAACCTTCAGAGCTCTTGAACATTGCACCTTAAATCTTCTTAACTTTAGTTACTGTTCTTATACCATTTACTTTTACCACAACAAAGTAAATACCTGGCTGTAAGTCTTTACAATCAATAGTTGATATAAATCGATGTTCTTGTTTTAAAGTAAATTCCTTATGAATCATCGTTTGACTAGCAATATTTAATATCCGCACATCCACTGTTTCAATATTATCTTGATCAATATCAATAGTAACTACGCTTTCTATTGGATTCGGGTAGACCTTAACCTCAACACCTTCAATAATTTCATCTTCAAAATGAATAACTAATGGTTGATCAATTGAACCTGTAACCGAATTACTTTTGTAAGAATCCTTTGTAACAGAGTATGCGATTGTTTCTCCATTTCTCTCAAGTGCATATTTAATATCCTCGTTCTTATTACCGCTAGTTGTTATAAAGCTCATTAACTCACCATTGATA
Source organism: Saccharicrinis aurantiacus (assembly GCF_947489045.1). NCBI lineage: Bacteria > Pseudomonadati > Bacteroidota > Bacteroidia > Marinilabiliales > Marinilabiliaceae > Saccharicrinis > Saccharicrinis aurantiacus. The sequence continues at coordinate 191,077 of NZ_CANLCN010000008.1, read as the reverse complement.
TCCTGAACTGTAGAAGTAGAATTTACTTCACCATTTAAATATGTGATAATCTTATCATCTAAAAATAGAGGAATATTAGCAATGGCAACCATATTCATATTAGTTGGGTATTGATTGCTCACATATACATCTTTTATCATATCAAGTTTTGTATTCTTCACACTAAGTGAGCCTTGATTATTAGGATACACAAAACTGGTACTATTAGATCCGTTACGGAATAACATATATCCTACACCTGGCTCTAAGTAAGTTAAGTTACCTACCCAACCTACACTATTTGTATACATAGCAAAACCATATTGCGATTTTATCACATCATTTATTTGTGCATCATATGATGCCAAAGCCTCTTCAATAGTTAATCTAACGGTTGGAACATAAGATATATAATTCCATTCTTCTGCGTTTACATTAATACTATTTGAACTAGGTAATACTTTCTCACCCAACAAATTAATAGTTTGCACTTTATCCGTAGATAATTTATACATTGTTTTGTTACCCAGTTCCAATGGTTTTTCAATCACCCAACGCGATTCCGCCACTGAATAGTTGGCACTTATATTGTCTAATTCTGATTTAAAGAAGCTAGAGGTATTCCATACCATATTGCTTAATGCCTTATCAATAGAATTTAAACGTTCTGTAGCAACATTAAAAGAAATCCAGTTCCAACCTTCCAATAGGTGTATATTCTGATAAACCAAATCTTTAGCATCAAATATTACTAAATCATCTAAGCTTCCAACAACTGAATTGTTAGCAAAATTTATAGTGCGACCTGGATCTGCCAGATAAGTAATTCCTGTACTTGAGTCCCACATTCTAAACTCTACATCATCAAACGTTATGCTATTGCTATATAAAGTGAGCATTACATACCAAGCTTCAAGATCTCTGTTGTATTTTGAAGCAGTAACTCCAATACATTTTCCATCTCTAAAGGCTGCTATTAAATCTCCTTCATCTGAAGAGTAGATATTATTGAATCGTAATTTCCCGAACACCGACATATTGTATTTGTATTCGGCTGGGTTTATATTCCAATCGGGCTGTTCTGAGGTTACTGTAACAATCAACTCTAAGGGCTCTGATACATTCTCTGAGTTTACTAAATAAACTACCTCATCATATGTTCCTACATTTAATCCTTCATGAATTTCAAACTGTAAGGTTTCTGAACTATTAGGATTAATAGAGCCCTTAGATGGTGTTACATTTAACCATGCTGGGATATTATCTACATTAAACTTTTGAACTGTACCTCCATTATTAACTGCCAGTACTTCGAACTTTGTTGATGAATTAACCTTTTGGCTTATATTTAAACTGGTCTCACTCCACACCAATTGATTTCTATCAATATAGGCGGTCCATATAATTGGCGAAATATTTTCATTACCATTTATATCTCTTATTCCATCAACCGTAAACGTTATAATTGAGTTTTCAATACGAGACAAAGGTTCTTCTAATGAAATAATTAATGCATCGTCATTAACAACAAAGTTGTAATTTAGGTTTGAAACAGGCCCTCTTCCTTTTACAGAAGGAATATCTGTTATTTCAACTGCCCCATAATTAATGGCCGCAGGAACAGATGCATTGTCATTACTTTGAACACGCTGATCTTCTAAACTAAACTGTAACTCTTGGTTTCCTTGCCAATTTATATAATGCTCAAACGGATAATATGCCAATAAGCCCATTTCATCCCCAATCAACTGTATATTATTTGTTGCGCTAATAATATCCTCATTACGATAGAGGTTCCAAATACGCAATTCATCAATCTTACCTTTGAAATATTGATCTTCGTTAGATAATGTTGCTTGGCCTTCTGGAGTCCATAATCTGGCACCTAAGTTCATATGAGCTGAAGCTATACCACCAATTTCATTGGCATCAAAAAATGATTTCACCTCTCCATCAATAATTATTTGAGCCCTTCCAAAAGTTCTATTTACGGCTATAGTGAAATGATGCCATTTATTGTCCATATAATTACCCTCAACTATAGACTTATAAGCATTGTTCTGGTAAGTTAGTTTACCTGATTCAAAACCAACAGCAAATAAATTCTTTGAACCACCTAGATCGGTACCATCTCCTCTACCATTAGAAAGCATAGTTGCATTAGATTGGTTGGGATCTGCACTAAACCAAAACTCGAGTGTATAGTCCATTGTTTCATCAATAACAGCAGAACTTCCTGTATTAATTTGAAGTTTATCATTCGAACCATCAAAGCTTACTGCCCTTCCCTCTGGAGTAGACCAAATACAACCGTCTAGCACCAGAGTTGCTCCTCTTGCCTTATCTTGTGTTAAGGTTCCACGAGCTTCTTCAATTGGGTAATATGCCATTAAGCTAGTTTCGTTACCCGACAATTGCGCTAAACTATTTAGCTGTAATTCACGTGATGAAAGAAGATCATCCCAAATACGAACATTATCAATCTGACCTTTAAGGAAATTTGTACCTGTTGATATAGATTTACCTAATATAAGGTTGCCAATACCATTATAATAATTAATTGGCGCCATACTAATCACTTCTTGGTAATTAAAGAAGGCTGAAACATAACCTTCGTTATCATACTGTAGTGCAATATGTGCCCAACTTCCTAACTCTAAAGGAACAGTATTAGAACTCTTTATTATACTATTACCAATGGTAACTTCAATATACTTATCCTTTGTAATGGCAAGTTCGATTGATTCATTTATATTACCCTGACTTAGTAAAGTAGCATCTTGATATTCATCAATCTTCACCCATAATTCAGCGGTAATATTTTTTGAAGACATATTTCGTTCAACTTCAGATGCCATAAAATCATTATCTCCATCAAGATGAATAGCAACAGAATGATCTGTAATAGCGCCATTACGAATACCTGTAACCTGAAAGTTATTGATGGTAAGTAATCCATCTGCAATAGTCTCGTTAAAATTTAGCCTTATTTCATCATTTATAGTTAAAATTCCATTGGCAGGCTGTGCAACTCCAAAAAGTCTCGGGTTATACATATCTTTTATACCACTATGGGATTCTGAAGTATTTTGAACTTCTTCATTATTAATTACACAAACAGAAACAGCCCTCAAATCATAACGTTGATCAGGCAAATCATCCATAAAGAAGTTATATCTAATAACACCTGCATCAACTGCATCTATCATTTTTGCATTAAAGCCATTTTCAATAGCTTCATTAAACCTTGTTGAATCATTATAATAACTCATTAGATTTACCCAATCATCATCTGACTGAGAAGCTGATTTATATTGAAGTGCTATCCAACCAAAATTATCATAATTCACATTAAACTCATCCATTATTACTTCCATATAATGCTTATCAATACCATCCACTTTAGTAGTTGGTAGTTTGGTATTATAAGTCCAATTATTATTTGGTTTTGAGATACTTACATCGGTACACGAAGGAATAAAATGAACCGTAAAAGTTAATGTATCCGCAATGTCGGTATGAGAATCTGTAGGATCATACTGACATTGCGATTGCAATATCAACTGTAAATCATCGTAATTTAATGCTCTTCCTTTGCCAACCTCAAGTGTTTTAATTAGTGTTTCGCCTGCCGGAACTAAAAAAGTTCGACCATTACCAATACCACTACCATCAATCGAAAATTTGGCTCCGTCAGGGTTCGAGGCTTCTATAGTTTTTAAATCAAATACAACATCATCGTATGACTCGGAGTTATTTCTAAGGTATAACTTAAGCTGTGCATTTTCTCCAGAGGGAACATTCTCAACATACTTTACCTCCATATCTATTTCAGGAACCTCTATACGTTTTGTTGCTTCACTAATGAGATGCTGACCAGGTTCAAAAAACCTAGTTACATATGCTTCCTCGTGAGGACAAGAAGTGGAACCTGCTTTAGTTTTAAAAATAAATGAAGGGTAATATGATTTATTAATTATATTACTTTCTTCAACAAATCCTCCATTCCCATCTGTTTCATATTCCTCATCACCTTTACTATATCCTGCTTCGTAACATACATCAACACTCAAATAATCGATACCACCATCTTCTGCTAATACAAAACCTTTTGAGTGTTCTGCGCTAGTTTCAGATGTAAATGTACCTCCATGCTTAGTTTCTATTGATTCTGAAAATGAAAATTTAGTTTTTGGTCCGGTACCACTTCCTATTTGACTATCATTTGATATTTTACCACCAATATTTACATAAAAGGTACTCTGATGTGACTTAGTTGTAGAATACGACTCACTATAATCAACATTAGAACCTCCGTGAAAAGAGTAATTTTGCAATAATGTTGCTTCAACCTTGGCTTTCTCATTATCGGCCATTCTAGCTTTCCATTGTTCAACGGATTGATTCAGATAAACTATTGTATCTGCTACTGATAGACTAGGGTTATTTGTTGGATAAATTATTTTATAACTCGGCCCATCAAATATGTCATCCGCATCCCCTAAGGTTTTATCTAAAATACTCTCATCTTCATTAACTTTACCAAAATCAGGACTCGATTCTGGCAAGTAAGAATAATAAAATACTTTACCCTGAGCATCTGCCGCAGCTTGTAGTTCTGCTATGGAAAAACCCATACTTTCTTTAAGTATATCGTTTCGGATGTTTTCAAACTGAGGGATTAGCTTTTCTTCAATATGTATTTGAGGATATGCAAATAGTGTGTTAAAAGATTGAGACATACTTCTACCCTCAGCATATACAATTGCCCAATCTCCAACTTTTTTATAATGCGTCCCGGTGTAAGCATCCAATTTAGACAATGGCACAATTGTTACATTCTGAGTAGAACCAAAACTTATATTAGTTGAATATCCGATATACAAATCCGCGTCAGCACCAACAAAATAAGGATCTGCACTGGTTTGAAAACGAGTAGTTGTTTTTGTGGTTGTTTTCTTAGTATCCTGTCCCTGGTATTCCTCTTCATGGATAATACCCACCGTAGCACCAGAACTAGTTTCAAGAGTTTTAAGAATTACTCCTGCTCCAACACCTGTCCAGGTTACAATTTCTGCCTTAACCCCTAATGTAAAATCCTCATTTCCAGAGTTTTTTATTGAACCCGTATAAGTAGATGATTCTTCAAACGAAATTCCTTTCTCAAGATATGCATAACTATTTGACCCCGGTGGATCTCTCAATACACTCAATACTTTATCAGGACCTGCTGTAACAAAATCGGTACCTGTTTGGTGAGCTCCCAAAACATAAGCTTCACCATTGGTGAAAAATACTGGATGTTCCCAATCAATAGACGTAGGAGCGGCATCATCACCATAAGTTACTTTAAGATTCATAGTACGAATACCCGAAGTAATTTCAGGATCGCTACCCGAGAATGTATAAAAAGCAACCCCAACTGAATCAGCCACTACTTCTGCATCCTTATTATCATTATTAGCTAATTCGTTATTGAACTTAAAGATTGCATCTTGAGTTGGAACTTCATCAGTACTCGAAATTACATCGCCTGAATAATGTGCATATTTCTCAAACACCTCCAGTTTAATCTTATAACTCTGATCTTGAACATAAACTGGTTTTTCGAATGTGTATGAATCTGATTCGCTATTATAAAGTGGCACCTTAACCTCTTCTTGCAACATATTCGGAATTAATACAGTATCATTTCCGAAATAAGGCAAAACATTACCTGAACCATTTACTTGATTTACTCTAATTTCAGGTTCATATCGTTTAATAAATTTTTGGGCAAAATTATAAAAAACTGTATCCGAGTATTGTTGATACTCCATAACACCATCAACTTCTGTAGAATCAACATATTCATTTCTCACAGACTGATCAATAAATTGTTGAGTAAGGTTAATTGATCCTCCTGAACCTGGAATATCAACATGATGTGTACCAGCATTTACTTTTACAGTAAACTGTTCTGGGATTACATTAGCCACAAATTCACCAGTAGTATCATTTACATGAATTACAACTTCATTATTAATATACTCAACCAAATTTGTATGTGAGTTAGTTGCTTTAGATGGTTTAAAATGTGATTCAACACTTAAAGAATCGTTATAACTTAATGTTTCTACTTTAAGATGCTTTAGAGTTACTGTTATATCATCTGCAAGATTGTTTATTGATAATGAGTGCCCCAAAGGGTATGCCTCTTGAACACTTCCTCCTGAGACACGACCTATATATTTTACTGTAGTACTATCCTTAAGAAGTACATTTGATCTATCATCCTGATAATTTAAGTTCTGACCACTAGAATTTGTAACCTTTCCATCATTCTCGAAAACATGATAAGGCTTTACAGCTTTAACTTCATGAATACCCACAGGTACCATTATAGAAAATGTACCGTCAGCCATAGTTGTCTCAGGAATGCCATTTGATTTAACCACTGTTTTACCATCTACAGTAAAGTTAACTCCCTCCACAGGAATAATAGAGTTAGTATAAGTAATTATTCCACTTACAGTAAAAGAAGATTTATCAATAAAATTAACTGTGTGACTCTGGGCTTGTTCACTTATAAACCTGATTTCTTTTTCAGATTCAAACCTATGGATTCCCAAGGTTGGAACAATGTAGTAAGCAGTACCATTCCCAACATAAGGAATAGAACGCACTTCATAACTACCATCAAGTCTGGTTACTACCTTATAGCCAAGCTGTTCTTCTGTAGGCGTATTGCTACTTATAAAAACATCGCTTTGCCTACCATGATTAGCGTTATATCTAGAGCCTGAAAAAGACGTATCATAAAACTCATTAGTGGTTGCATAATTAAAGTTATAATACGCAATCAAACCTGTTTCATCTCCAGTTATATAGCGGTTATAATCCCTCTTTATAGTTTCTTCGCTTAATGGAATATTCCATATACGTACTTCATCAACTTTACCTTTGAAGTTATTATCTCCTAGTTTAAGTTGATTAGTATTACCTGTAATAGTTGTAGACCCGATTACTTCCGAGATAAAATTACCATTTATATAGATTTGGGTCTTACTGCCCGTATAAACACCTGTTAAATGTACCCACGCACTATTTGCCTTTAAAACACTAGCCTTTAAGTTCTCATCTGTGACAATTACTGTTTTACCTCCGGCAGTAAAGTAATATGCATCACTTTGTATTCCTAATTCGTACATACCAACCTTAGATAAAATTGTACCATCTGTTGCATCAGGAGACACATAGGCTTGCACTGTTATTGAATCGGTATTTTCAAGTAATAAATTACCATTATTAACCGTTGCCATACCCAAAGCTCTAAAACTTAAACTCTGCGAACTGATTTCTGCCTCTGTAGTAACATTGATTTCTACCCCTTCCTCAGCTTGGCCATTCTCAAAGGTAACCCTTCCGTAAATATCTCCTGAAGGTGTACGAAAACCTAAATCTGTTAACGGATTAGCATATAAAGCAGAATCAGCACAATTTACAGTACCCAGTATACGATAATCATATAATATTCCTGCCTGTCCACTATAATCAGTATATAAATATTCTTCTAAAGCCAATGAGGCAGTAACATCACTTATTTGCTTAAAATCATTCGATGAATTGTGTTCTCTACGTTGTATAATAAAACCTTGAAACGGTCCTTTGGAGGTCCAACGCATTTCTGTTCTATCAGAAAAATATCCTTTTGAAACCTCTAAAGTTGATAAATCCCCAATATCCTGCGGAAATATTTCACCTGTAAATAAAGAGTTGCTAACATTATACAAACCTCCGGGTACAACTTTTAGCTCATAATAATATCGATTACATGTATTTATCATTTTATCAGAGTAATTACCCCTATCTAGATCTTCCTCTTTTAAAATAAAGTCTTCTTTACTATTTGTTGTTCTGTTAATACGAGATAGTACAAACTGACTTCCCTTTGACCATAAGTCGCCTTGAGTATCCCATGTAATGGTAGCCTGATGTTCAACCTTATCATATATAACAGTTGGTGCTTTTAATAGATCTTTGTGATCAGTAGATATATATATATCTGTACTAACTCCCATCCAATCATACCAAGTACTCCCTCTATTCCTGCGCATTCGGTAAGTGTAGGTATTTTTGGTTGTTGCACCTTCAAAGGAATTATCTTGAATAGTATATAATATTTTGCTTGGATCATAATCTATAGTACCTATCAGCGACCATAAATTAGAGTCTTTTAGTGATTTTTCAACTATTAGATTATCGGTTAAATAATCCTGACCAGCAGACCCTTGTAATGACGACATTGCAAAAGAAACATTAACCACTCTCTCCACATCATCAAAACTAGCTTTAGGATCGGTAGGTAAAGATAAAGCCGGCACTTTAATCTCATTCGATTTTACTGTAAAATCTAAATTCCCTCCATTGGCCAGATACTCATGACGCAATTCATAACGCTTTGTACTTTGTTCAATGGTACGAATTGTAATTGTGCTTCCCGATACCGAAGAACTAGGAACTAGATCATTTGTATTGGCGTAATATAATTTATAAGATCCTTTATTCTCTATATCGCTATTACTACCACTTTTTGAAAAAGATATTGTTGTATATTTATTTGATAAATTTAAAGCACTACTATTGATTGTTAATGGTCTAAGCTCAGGAATATCCACAGAATATGACCCACTTATAGCATCAGTCCCATATATACCATTTACGTCCCAAGTTCCAGAAACCCTAATTGTTGTTACATTAAGATCCTCTGTTTTTATATGCCAATCAACCTCTAACCAGTAATACCTATCACTTGATTTCCAACCCCTACGCCTAAAATCGGCTCCTGATAATGTTTGTTCAATTTGTTCATTTGCATTGCAGCCACCAGCATTAGTTGTAAACAGAGTGCGACCATTATTATCGCTTACTGTCATGCTTTCTATGTAACCATCCTCATCCACAGGCCCAAACTTATTATCGCCTTGCCTAAATTTCATTCGAATAATTACTTCATCTCCCGATATGATAGTTGAAACGCTATTAAATGATTGGTCCCAATTATTCCTAGCTTGAGTTATTTGTTGAAATAAACATAAGAATAAAGTTATTAGTATAAACCTACATGCATGCTTGATATTAAGCAGTTCTGTTAACGTACCATTACAAATACATTTCATATTTTAATATTTATTTTTTCTTAAAAGGTTCTAATTGATCTAACTAATGCTTTATTTGTTTTGATACTATCTCCGTATTCAACACCAGACTCTTTAAAGTTGATTATGAAAGCTTTTGTATCATTTATTTCCGAGGAAGACCAATACAGAACATCGTCGGTTGTCGCTCCTGTTTTAAGTTCTATAGCGCCACTTAATGACATTAAACCGTTATTAATTTTTTCGATGTTATTGTAAATCGAAATAAGTTCGGTACGTGCAGGCAAATACCACTTTTCGCCTTTATCAATACACCACCTAAAAGCAGGAAAAGTAGTTAATGTTATGTCGTAGCTTTTTAAAGCTGCTTTATTAATACTCCCATCACTCAATGAAGTCGCATTATTCAGGCTACTCTCTAAAGACCAAGCTAAGGAATCTTGATTTGCAGCTATTATTTTACCATTTAAACCACTGTTCCAAATTTCGATAACCACTCCCTCTGCATTATCAATTGATGGATATACATCTCCTATTTTATATTCTATTTTTGAAACAGGTTTACTATTCATCTCTGCCCAAGATAAATATCTAATTGGACGAACTTTTAAGGGCTGATATTTCCTAGCCTTAAATGAACTCCCTGCAACAAATAAGCTATCACTTCCCATTGGGTTTAAATCAATAGGAATAGTCCCATTTTCATCGAACAGATGACTAAAGTCTAATTCAAAAACATTAAAAAATTCTTCTGTCATCGTAATCGTAGTATCAGACAAAACAGTAACTAAAGCTAATGTTTGTTGGGCCTCTGTTGAAGTCCAATATAATTTCCCATTCAAGGAAGTTGCACCATTCGTTTCCGCTAACTTAAGACTCAACTCTTCTCGATTATCGGTAATAGTTAGAAGTTCATTTAAAGCTGGCAGATACCATCCATTACCCAATTCTTCACATACAGAAAAAGCTGGATAAGAAGAAATTACGTTGGATGAGTTCTTAATGACATTCATATTTAAAATGCCATTATTAGCATTATCAGCATTGGTCAATTCTACATGTCCATTAATATCCCAAGCTACCGTATATTCGTATAATGACAAGATCTTGGCATACTGTCCAACTTGCGAAGATTCGATAACCACACCTATAGGTACGCCATACTCGTAAAAAACATCTCCCTTTTCATATAAACTTCCTTCTGTGGGAGAACTAGCAACAGGATCTTTCCATACTAATTTACCTCTTACTGACGACAGAACTTGTCCATCTAAACCCATTGCAAGAGTATTCCATTTATTATTATCCCAATACAACAAGTCTCCATCTGAGGTTCCTTCCGGGATAGGAACTAAATTAGAAGTATAAATAGTAATAGAATCTTTAATATTTGGTTTCTCTATTAGGTCGCTATAGTTCCCTGTGATAGATTCGGGCATACCTATCACATTATTAAACTCAACTAATTCAGCCGATTTAGCATGCATAGCATATGGTACTGTAAGCAATTGCGTTGTTGAACTTAGTATATAATCCTCTCCTCCATAAGGATCAATCTCTGTTTTTACAAAATAAGGTCCATCGGTCCAATTAATTAGTGAGAAATCACCAACAAGGATATTACCTTCACCTATTGCCAGAGTTATGAGTCCGTTTTTGTTGCTTGATGTAAGGTGGTCTTCAACATATACTTCTTCACCAAACTCACTCGTATTAATAATACTAATCTGAACTTTAATAATAGAACTTGAACTCAATATACTTCCGTCAGCCATTCTAATAACAGCCTGATATGTAAAGCTATTAGGAACCTGCGCATTTAACGTTAATGCAATACATAAGCTAGTTAAAAAACTAATTCGTAATAATCTATTCATAATAGGATTTAAATAAATTCAATATTTATTTCTTTAAGAATCTGCGAAAAGCAACCTGATCCTCATTATTGGTAACTTTTAATATATATGCTCCACTAGCAAATTTGCTCATATCAATAGATATAAGGTTTCTATCCATGGTATAAGTTGAAATAACTTCCCCCATAAAATTGTATAAGTATAGTTCGGCATTCTCTAGGTCAGTATCAGTAATACTAACATTAAGATGTGATATAACTGGGTTAGGATATAAGTTAAACTTTAGGCTCTTACCTGAGATCTGTGCCGATTGATTTGGAATTGATACAAACTCAAAATATTGTACTCCCGAAGTAAAAAACTGTGAATTGTTTTCAATTGATGAAGGTTCTATAAATATTTGTCCGATTGAATAGCTGTAACTATAATTATTTGATATTAGACTTTTACCACAAGAATTAATACTCTCCTGTGCATAACCACCTTTACTGATAATTACTATAAATAATATGGCAATAAGGTATTTTATTAAGTAAGCATAATAGCACCTTGTTTTCATCCTGTAATGAACCATAATTGAGTATAAGTGTCATGTTTTGCTCAAATGTAAACTATGTAGAGTTAAAGATCCAATTATCCTCTATAGCTTTTACAAAGGTTCAATTTCCTTAGATCAACTTAGATAAAACGCTATACTAAAGGAAATAGCCCCCCAAAAACCAACAAATACTCAAAAAAAAGAGGGTTTCGCAAAAGCGAAACCCTCAAATAAAAACTTAATCCAATCTAAACTAGCGTTTAAGCGCTTCTGTTTGCTCCTGTATTCTTTCGCGTTGCTTTTTATTTAAACCATGCTTATAATAAAACTCAGGTTTATAATAATTAAACAAATGCTTCATACCCGGGTCATCTACATCTTGACTTAGGTCGCAATCAAAGCGTAATAAAATAGCATGATTCTCTGACCACTTTGTTACATTTGTAAGGTGCGATATTCCCCAAGTGATACCTCTACCATCTTTTGTATCGGTAAATGCATCGGGTATAAATGGGCCTCCTGCTGTTGGCATCAGTTCTGTTATTGCAGCTATTTCAAAATTAACACCATCCTTGGCATACTGAACTGTAAAATGCTCGTTACCATCTTTGATTACTAAGGCTGCTATCCCTTCTTTAAAGGGAAATAAAGTAGTTTCGTGACCTGAATTAATTACAGGGTTAAGTGGGTGCTTTGTAAAAGGCCCTAATGGATTATCAGCTGTAGCTAAACCTTGCATGCGCACTAAATTTGGCTCGCCATCGCAATCTGACTTATAATACAAATATATTTTTCCTTTATAAACCAATGGGTGTGGATCGTGTATTGAATATTGATCCCACTCACCTTCTCCTCCATTAGGAATTACAATTTCAGGATGTGGTGTCCATGGTCCATCTGGAGAATCGGCATAAGAAACTGCCACTGGACAGTCGTCGCCACGCTTACCACTCGCTTCCATAAATCCTTGATAATATAAATAGAATTTACCTTTCCATTTTAAGATATCTGTTGTAGCTACTGAACGCCAACCTACTTGTGGTTTTGGCGGACGTGGCACTGCAACACCTTGCTCTTCCCAAGTGAAACCATCTTTACTTGTGGCATAAAAAATATCAGCCAAATCCCAATCACTTGAAGGAATGGTATCATTACACAAAGCTGCACCTTTAGGCGGGGTTGGCGTATCACGCTTCGTATACCAAACGTAATATTTACCGTTCTCAAATATTACTTTTGAAGGATCTCTTCTTGAAATTGTTCCGTTATGGTCATTATAATCGAACCCTTTAAGTTCAGTATACTTAAACTGCGAATATAACTCATTATCCTCCGGACGTGGCGCCATATAATTGGTATAATTACGCTCCATGGCGGCACTTAGTTGTCTATCTGGTTTTTGTTTAGGTAAGATGAACGGGAATCCGCCCTCATTCTGAGTTTGTGTTTTACAAGCTGTAGGAGCTAAAGCTAACAGAACAAAGCTCAATACAGCAATAAATTTAGTTTGTTTCATAAATATAAAAGTTATTAGGCATCATTTTAAAATGATCCCATTTGACTGTGTGAATTATTAATGTATTTGTATTTCTAATTGATTACTTTTTAACCGTTTACTATAGGCTGATATAGTTGCCATATCCATCTCCTTTTGCACTTTTACAACCAACAAAGCCTTACCCTGATGTGTCATGATCTCATTAGACTGATACGGCATGAAATTTTTATTACTACCGTTATCCACCCCTAAAACCTTTAGAGCATCTGACACATTAAAATGTATTACTCTATCATTATTATATACAGGGTTACCATCATCATCAAGCAATTGTGCCACCACATGAGCCACTTGGTTTGAGTTGGCATCCATGCTCTTTTTATCAATACTCAGTTCAATATTTGTTGGCTCAGTACTTGTAATAATTGAACCTATCGCTTTTTGATTATTGCTATATCCAACAGCCTCCAGGATTCCGGCATTAAAAGGAACTTTCCATTTATAAATACGATCCTCAAATTCGTTCAAACTACGTTTGCCTAATGATTGTCCGTTTAATACCAATTCAAGCTCAGGCAAATTAGATATTACCTCAACCACAACGGGTTCGCCATGCTCATAATTCCAATGCTTATTAACTTTATGCCAAACCCATAAACGTTGTTTCCACCCGTCTTTCTTTTTATCTTTAAGATCAGCTGTTTTTTCATCTACGGTATAAAGAGACTTATCTAAACTTTGCGTTGAAATAAAAATGGTAGGCTCTTCACTCCAAAGTGATTTCATCATATAGTACGATGGTTTTTTAAAGCCTGCATAATCAAGCAGTCCACTACTTGTTCCTTTTCTGCGCACATCATTATCTGAACGATGGTGGGCCTCTCCCATGTAATCAACACCTGTCCATATAAACATCCCCGGCACAAAATCTCGTTCTAAAATGGCCTTCCACTCATGCCACTGCCCGAGGTTTTCTGTTCCCATTAATGGTTTATTGGGGAAATATTTATGCCCGTAATCGTACATTACTCTGCGATAACTAAAACCTATAAGATCTAAAGCATCGGCATAACCAGTTACATAACTCGCCGAGGGTAAAATGCAATTGGCCACCACTGGACGTGTAGTATCAACCTCTTTGGTCCAGTCTGATAATTTCTGAGCAGTTTCTCCAATATTGTATTCTTTACTATCAAGCTTGTTATAACGTTCTTTAATTTGAGAGGGCGATAAAGGCGTTGGATTCCAAAAATAATTACCACTCCAATCGGCATCCCAAAAGCCTGTTGCTTTTTTATTCCTAGGGTAGGTCCACTCTATTTCATTACCTATACTCCACTGAAAAATAGATGGATGATTACGATGCGATAATACTGTGGATTTTAAATCGCGCTCTGCATGGGTTTGAAAATATTCCGCTGAACCACGTGTAATATAATCGTTGTGCCTCTCATTCATATTTAAACGCTTATCCTTAGGATAATCCCACTCATCAAAGAATTCATCCTGAACAAGAAAACCTAATTCATCACATAAATCAAGAAACTCATTAGATGCAGGGTTGTGTGAAATTCGTATAGCATTACAACCTCCATCCTTTAAAATATTCAATCGTCGGCGCCAAACATCCTTTGGAACGGCAGCTCCTACTAGTCCACCATCATGATGCAAACACACGCCTTTTATTTTCATCGGTTCGCCATTCAAAAAGAACCCTTTATCGGCATCAAAACGTATATCCCTAATTCCGAAAGTAGTTTCAAAACTATCTTCAATTTTATTGGATACTATGATCTGATGTTTCGCCGTATATAAAGTTGGCGAATCCACACTCCATAATTTAGGATTTGTAAGCTGAATTATTTGTGAAAATTCGTGAGTTGACTTAGGCTCAACTACACAATCCTCGGAGTTTGATTCCACTAGAACTCCTCTGTCATCATAAATCTGAGTTTGTAAAACAAAACTCTTACTAAGCTTATCGGCATCAACAATTGAGGTGTTTATTTCTAATTTTGCTTGATTACGTGATACTTTATTGGCTTTTACAAATGTGCCCCATACCGGAATATGCAGACTATTAGTAACTACCAATTCTACATTACGATAAATACCTGAACCTGGGTACCAACGACTATCGGCAAAACGTGTTCTATCTACTTTAACCGCAATAGTATTATTTTTGCCATCTATATTTAAGTAGGGCGTTAAATTGTAATGGAACGGAGTATATCCATTGGGGTGTCGCCCAATTTCTTTGCCATTTAACCATACCTGCGAATGATTATAAACACCATCAAAAACAATTGCTACTTGTTTTCCTTTAGGCACATCAAAAGTTTTTCGGTACCAACCTTCGCCACCCGGAAGGTATCCAACACAACCCTCGCCATTAATGGTATCAAAAGGAAATTCAATACTCCAATCGTGAGGCAAATCAATACTTCGCCAATTGGCATCGTCAAAATCAATTTCCTTTGCTTTTTGGTTTGAATTTAACGAAAATCTCCACCCCGAATTAAAATCTTGATTTCGTTCGAATTTTGTTTCCGACGAACAAGCTACTAAAAGTAAAATGGTAATTAGGCATAGTATATTTTTCATCATCACATTTACAGCTTTTCTTATTTAAATCAGAAGAACAATTTGTTGAATTATTCTCCCTTGATAAATCAATCAACTTTAAATACAATTCTACAACTACTATTCTGAACGCGAAACTTTTAATTATAGACAACAACTAGACATATGGCTTTACACCCCTTATTAATCGTATATACCTCCTATACAAAGGCTCATTTAATTCTTACATTGCTATTATAAAATAGAACAAAGCATTATATTAGTTCGCTAAATAATTATTCGTCAAAACTCAACTAATTTCAGATTCTAAATTTCGATACTAGGTGTGTTTTTTTGAGTTATTACAGCTATATTTTTCAAGCCTGTTTACCAGGATAAATTTTGATCTGATGCAAAAAACATTTAGTAAATACCACCATACTTTTTTACTGTGTCTGATAATAGGTTCGTTTATTGGCTTAAATGCACAAAACAATATCGACCTTAATAAAAAGTATTTCCGTGCACTAAGCTTACAGTACACGCAACAAGACAGCGCACTTGTTTTACTTAAACAATGTAAGGAAGCGTATAGTAATTTAAGAGATACTAGCAAAGTAATTGACTGCCTTACCAATATGTCATCAATATACACTAGTAATGCTAACTATACTAAATCGTATGATGCCCTTTGGGAAGCCTTAATCCTCACCAAAAAAACCAATAATTCCGGCGCGGAAGGTAAAATATATGATTCGTTGGGTATGCTATATGCCTTATTTCAGCGAAACGATGAAGCCCTAAGATACTTCCATAAAGCAGTAATAATTAAGAAACAACAGCTTGAAAGCGAATCGGCACAATCATCGTTATTAAATAGTACTTACTATGCCTTGGCCATTTATCATAGAGAAAGAAGTCAATTTAAACTGGCCCAAGCTTATTTAGATAGCTGCAATATGGTGCTAAATAAAATAAAGGCCTACAGCGGTAATCGGAGATTTATTAATGCAGAGCAAGCTTATTTATTCTACCATTCTGGTAAACTTAAAGTTGCCGAAGAGTTATTACTTAGTATTGAACCTGAATTTAAAGAAAGGAATGATTCGTATAACGTGATACTTTATTCTTTTTTAGGAGATATCTATGATGCAAAAAATAACTTTAAGCTAAGTGAGAAATACTATCTAAAATCAATTAAAACTGCCAACATATATAAAAGCCACTTAAACTTTTTGCCAGAGGCTTATAAAAAACTGGCCCATTTATACTCCAAAAATAATATACATATAAGAGCTTTTAATAACCTCGAAAAAGGATGTACTCTTAATGATAGCTTATTTGGCGCTCGAAGCGTTAATAATAGCAAGCTTTTACAAATTAAAGATGATTACCGTATTGAGCAGGAAAAACAAAAAGAGTTATTGAAAGAAGCACAGCTTACTAATGCCAGGTACGAAAAAGACAGGTGGTTTTTCAGAAATATATTACTTACCGTTATATTAATTGCCACCTTAATTATTGCCGCAATAATGTTCTTCTATCTTAGAAATAGAAATCAATTACTAAAACAAGATCAACTTTTAAAGGAAGAAAAGAATAAAGAAATATTAGAAATTAAAAACAAAGAACTAACAGCATCTGCCCTACAGTTAATTGAGAAAGATGAGCTTCTAATAAGTATTAAAGAACAACTAAATAACTTAAACGAGCAAAACAAAGGAAAATCGACAAGTACGAAACGTATTATTAGCCAAATAAAAACCAATAGCAAACAAGATTGGGATACGTTTAATGCTCGTTTCACCGATGTCAACCAAAGCTTTTATGATGCTTTAAGTCAGCAATTTCCTGAGCTTACACAACGCGATCACAAATTGTGTGCTTTAATAAAACTAAGTTTCTCGAGTAAAGATATGGCCTTATTACTTGGTATTTCAGTAGAAAGCGTCCATACATCTCGATACCGATTACGCCAAAAACTCAGCTTGCAAAAAGGCGATAATTTAGGTGAATTTATTGCCCGAATTGGATGACGAATATCACAATGTCAAAATACCTTAAAATACCAAATGCCTAGTTGAATTTGAGTAGCTTTGCAGCCTACTTAAATTCATTATGGGAATATTACAGAAACTAGATACTAATGAAAGAAAAGCCTTTAAATTACATCTACTTTATAGTGGCTTAGATGGTTTAGTGCGTGGTGCACTTATCCTAAACCAATTTATCTTTATAAAATCATTAAAAGGATCTAACGTTCAGTTATCATTTCTATTTCAATTTAGCATGGTGGTATTTTTGTTTGCCATGCTTGCCAATGAAATAATGCGTCGCTATCCCAACCGAAAAAAGTTACTGCGCACCGTTGGTTTAATTGCCCGTCTACCGTTAATCACTTTTGCATTTTTCCCAGCCATAGTACCTGAGGGTTTATCAAACCATTTTCATATTTTATTCCTTGGTGTATTTCTTCTCTTTTATTCATCTCAAATTGCCGTAATACCCTCTATCAATCAATATTTAAAAGGGAATTACAAACACCGTAATTTTGGCAAACTCTTTGGGTACGCCACTACTGTAAATAAAATTCTGATGATGGTTTCAACAGCTGGGGCTGGATTATTATTAGATTGGAATGCAGATTCCTACAGAATTTTCTATCCTGCAGTTGGTATACTAGGCGTAATATCAATTTTTCAATTAACAAAAATTGAGTTCAAACATCAAGTTGAACCTATTCAAACTCCTATATGGCAAGCTCTAGGAGATTCTTTCAAAAGGATATTTGACATCCTTAAGAATAACATCCCCTTTAGGCATCTTGAAATTGGATTTATGTTATATGGTTTTGCATGGATGAGTACCCATGCTGTAATTACCATATTTTATGATACTGGTTTAGGATTGAATTATTCCTCTGTTGCATTTTATAATAATGCCTATAACTTAGTCGCCATTTTAGTGCTCCCATTATTCGGCAAACTTATTGGTAATATGGACCCTCGTAGATTCGGTATTATTACTTTTGGTTCGTTAATGTTATTTATAGCCTTTACTGGTATCTCAGAAGTTGTAAGTACAAATTTTGATATTGTTGGACTAAAAATATACCATATGCTTTTAATAGCAGTGGTTTTTAACGGTTTATTTATGGGAAGTATGCCTTTATTGTGGGGTATTGGCAGTAGCTATTTTTGTGAGCCAAATCAGGCAGCCGATTTTCAGAGTGTACATCTTTTCTTAACTGGTTTCAGAGCACTATTTGCTCCTATAATAGGTATTAAATTATATGAATTAATGGGTTTTGGGTTTACTTATGCAGTGGGTATAGTATTGCTTGCCTTTGCAATTCTTTTAATGATATATTCTGAAAGAAAGTTTCCTAAAGAAGCATAATTCACCTACAATTCTTTATATTTTTGCATCGCCTTTTTTAATGTTTTATATGTTACAATTTAAAAATACAGCCTGGTACTTAAATCTGAAAACTGAGTTTTGGCGTCATCCCAACAGACTTACTGCACTTAAAGTAGTAACAGCAATGTTTGCTTTGGTATTGCCTTTTATTGTAACCAACCATGCTTACATTGCAGTAACACTAGCATTAGGTGTTGTGGCTGCAGCCCTATCTGAAACGGATGACCACCCGCGCGGACGATTAAAAGCCCTTATAACCACTATTATAAGTTTTGCAATAACCACCTGTTCGGTTACTCTTTTAAAACCTTTTCCTTTAATATTTGGTTTTGGCTTTATTGCCTCAACAATTGTTTTTGTTATAATTGGAGGTATTAGCGAACGCTACAGAGGAATTTCTTACGGTGCCATATTAATTGGTATTTATGCCATGCTTGGTTACGATAACGACCTAGATTGGTATGTGCAACCATTTCTATTATGTTCTGGCGCATTATTTTACGGATTAATATCTCTGTTTTTATTATATAGAAAACCGTGGCGCTTACTTGATGAGCAACTTTCGATGGGCTTTATTGCATTATCAAAGTATCTAGAAGAAAAATCGAAATTATTCCCAAGCAGCACAAACGAACAAGTAGATATAGGTAACAAACTTGCCCTATTAAACGTGGAAGTGGTTAATGCTCTTGAAAAATGCAAAGAAGTAATAAATATATACAGCCACGAGGTTGATGATCAAAAGGACCTTCTTCCTTACCTTCAAAGATTTATGTTATTGCAAAGCTTACATGAGCGAGCTGCATCGAGTCATGAGAAATACGAACGACTGGGCAATAAAATTGAATATAAAGAATTACTTGAAGGCTTTTCAGAATTACTGCATCAATTAAGTCATGCTGCAGAGTTAGTGGCTGAGAATATGCTAACCGGACAAGAGTACAACCATCCGGTTTCTATCGGTTGGATTGTAAATGCACTCGAATTTGAGATTGAAAAAATTCCTGAGAAAGACCAACAACTTCTTATCTTATTATTACACAATTTGTCCCGTTCTCATGTATCGCTAAAAAACCTAAACACTCCCGAAAGGAGTACTTCGATACCACGATTAGGACAAGATAAAAGAACGGTTAAAGAACGTATTAAAGATCAATTACGATTTAGTCATCCGCGAATGCGTTATGCCATACGTTTAAGCTTCTGCTTTACTATAGGATTTTTACTCAACTACTTTCTTGAGCTTGAGAAAGGAGAATGGATTTACATGACTTCTCTTTTTGTTAGTCAACCAACCTACCGAGAAACAAGACAGCGTTTATTTCAGCGTATTTTAGGTACGATAAGTGGTGTTGTTATTGGTGTTAGCATTATACAACTATTGCCGACCGACTTAGGACAAATGTTACTAATGCTATCCTGTGCATTTTTCTTCTTTTTGTACCTACGAAATAAATATTCATACGCAGTTGTATTTATTACTATTTATGTACTAAGTGCCAACAATTTAACCAGCTCTGCTGGGATGGAAATTCTGATTCCTCGTACCATAGATACCGTAATTGGTGCTTTATTGTCCTTTTTAGCCGTGAGGTTTTTGTGGCCTAATTGGCAGTATAAAAGAGTTCCAAAACTTTTGGCAGATGCCTTAGATAAAAATGCCAATTATTTTCATACCATACTTAATGAGCTGAATGATAAAAACACAAAATCTGACGATGACTATGATTATCGTTTGGCCCGAAGATTAGCTCACAAGGCCGATAATGAACTAACATTAGCCTGGCGAAGCATGCGTGTTGAACCTCATAAGAAACGCAAAGTTATGGATCAGGCTTTTACTTTAACCTACTTAAACCATGCATTATTATCGTACGTTTCTGCTTTGGGAGCCCAAAGAGATATATTGCATATTAAACAAAATATTTTCCATGATACAGCACAGCATATCGAGAATACTTTAGTAGAAACATCTCATCTGATAAGCAATAACTCAAGGTCAAACGCAGATATTTCGTTAAAACCACTTTTGGTAACTTTAAAAGATAAAATTAATGAGCTAGATGTTTCAGAAGAGCGTCAGCAACTCCGTTTATTATATAATATTGGTGCAGTTAGTAATAAAATTATGAATGAAGCAAGTGCTGTAAAAAGGTAAACTATTCAGCACGTAATTGAGCCATCAGATTGTTTCTCTCAATTGAGTAATTGGAAGAGATTGAATCAATGTATTCTAATATTTCCAATGCTTTAGCATTAGTTAGTTTTGCTTTAGTCAGATTCCCCTCTCGTTTATAAATTTTACTTCCCATAAACAAAAGTTCTGACAAGCTCTGAAATAAGCCTTCAACATCACCGTTCTCGGCCGATAATTGATTATAAAAATCTTCAACATTTGCCTGTAGCAGATTATCTTCATCAATATCTTTGAGTAACCCGAAACTGTGTGCATACATTCTTTGTGCTTCAGTTACATCATTATCTTTCAATAAATGCAGAATTTTTGCAATAGCTTTAGCAAGTTCTTCGACTAAACGTAGTATAAAATCTTTTTTAATCATATTCGAAAATATTATAGACTGGAAGTTTAAAATAATACTAAAGTGATATCTTTGGTTGTAATATCCAACAATAATTTAACTTTTAATATTATGATAATAGATAGCTTAGACAATGTAAAACACTATCGATATTTAAACGATAGAATTAAAAAGGCATTTGAGTTTTTAGAGGAAATTGATTTTGAAACAATTGAACCTGGCAAATACAATGTAGAGGGTGATGAAATTTTTGCCATTGTTAGCGAGTATAACACAAAGAAAAAGGAAGATGCTAGACCCGAAGCTCACGAACGTTATCTCGACATACAATATATTGTAAAGGGCAGTGAATATATGGGCTATGCTCCTCTCGAAGATCAAGATGTTAGTACGCCATATGATACCGAAAAAGATTTAGTTTTTTATAAAGCTGATGTTGACTATATAAAAGTTTCTGAAGGTATGTTTGCGGTATTCTTCCCTACAGATATTCATGCCCCAGGTGCTGAGATAGAAAAATCAGAACCGGTAAAGAAGGTTGTAGTAAAGGTTTTAGTATAAAGATATGAAACAAAAAAAGGGGCTGTTAGCCCCTTTTATAATATATTAAATTCTTAAGGCCAAACTGGCTCTTCTGCATCCTCATCCCAAAGTGGTCCGTATTGAATCTCTGAAAGCTGCCCATTCTCAATCCAAAAATTGATACTAGCTTGTGGAAAAGATAAAACCTCATGATCTGGAGATTCTGGAGATGAAACATCTTCACGCTCAGCCTCGCCCATATCAATTGTTGATAGCTTAGCCTCTAACTCATTATCAGAAACGCCAATTAATTTCATTCCCTCAAATTCAACGTCTTCATTACTAATAGCAATTGAACCTAATTTCCAATCATCAATTTCATCAAAAGAAACTGACAATTCCAATTCGTCGTAATGATAAGCCTCTGTATTATCATCAGCTTCTTCACTGCTTGCAAATTGATCTACTTCATCTGGTTCACCAAGAATTTTCTTAACCTCTTCACGTGACATACCAAAACGTATCTCGCCAATTCCTTTACCAATTAAAATCTGCTTCATAGCTATAATTGTTTTATATTTAATGCTTTAAAATATCGTAATTCTATTTGATAAAAACGAAGTTAAAAAACAAATTGTTCCATTCGCTATGTTTCAAAAAATTAATTAAATATTTAACATTAATTAAACTCAACATCCCCAACTAACTAACTCATTTAAAGCCTACTTAAACATTCCCTAAATTCTTTTGATGATGATATTACCTGAATAGAATCTGGAATTTCATTTTGATGCATTTTTACCTGATGACCGGTAACTATGAGCAGTGTATCAGGAAACGACTCAGTATACCTTAGTAGTATCTTATTTATTTCTTTTTTGGTGGGTGCATTAACCAATGATGTAAAAAATACATCTGCCTTCTGAATTTCATTCACTTGTTGGATATCTTCAAAAGGAACAGAAACCCCTAAGTAAACAACATTATAGCCATCAATTCGAGCAATCAAACTATAAAATAATAAGCCTATTTCATGTAATTCATTTTCCGGAAGAAAGAAGGTAATTCTTTTATCATTTTTAGGAGTATCCATATGCTTATCAATAGCCACAATAAGCTTTTGTCTAACCAAATTACTTATAAAATGTTCTTGTGCAGGTGTAATAGTTCCTGTTTGCCAAAGCACTCCTATCCTATCTAAAAAAGGAAACAGAATGCTCTCTACAACAGCTTCGAAACCGATATTACTAATGTTATTATTCAATACTTCATTAAACTTACTTTCATTTAACTCCAGCATTGACACAACCATACTTTCTATTTGCACATTAGAATTATCCACATCAGTGCATATATCTAATACTTTCTGCTTTAAGTCTTCGCTACTTAAACGTGCAATTTTTGATATTTTTAAACCATTCTGATTTAAAATCGAGATATTAATAATTCGCTTTAAATCAGTATCACTATACTTTCTTATGTTAGTATCGCTCCGCTGAGGTTCAATTACTCCATATCGCCGTTCCCAAATACGTATTGTATGTGCCTTAATTCCTGATATCTTTTCAAGATCTTTTATTGAATATACTCCCATATTGATGTGCTATGTTAAAAGGGTATCCTTGCTAAATAAGCCTAATTCTTAAATAAAAACAAGGCTTTCGTACATTTTGTTCAAGAAAACAAAACAAACTTTCAGCAAAATAAAAACCTTTGATTACAAAACATAATCAAAGGTTTAAATGCGTAACATCAAATGTGATATCAAAGAAGCAATATGCAAGCATATATGCCTACATATTGCATCAAAACTAAACAATCTATGGTACTATAACTTTATCAATGGCGTGTACCGCACCATTTGTACCTTGAACATTAGCTATAATCAAATTAATATCACCATCAATTGTTACACCGTTATCTATGTTTATCATTAATGATTTATCTCCATTTAAAGTGTTCTCATATCCATTTACCAAATTAGTGCTTTGAGCATTCTTAGCAACAACATGAGCCAATAATATTGGAGTTAAGGCTTCTTTAGACAGGTCACTAATACCACTTACATTTAATTGTTGGAATAAGGTCTCAAATGCTGCGTTTGTTGGTGCAAATACTGTAAAAGGTCCCTCTCCACTTAATGCTCCAACAAGATCTGCTTTAACAACGGCTTCAACTAAAATTGAAAAAGCTGGGTTTGTAATAGCTAAATCTACTACATTGCTAGGCATAATAACTTTATCAACTACATGTATAACTCCATTTGTAGCCACCACATCAGTTAACACAATCATTGCTTTATCAACCATTACACCAGCATCGGAAACATTAATTAAAGCACTTAAATAATTACCTTGCCCCATTGATAATGTGTTCACATATCCACTTTGTACATTAGCAGCAGGTACAAAAGCATTTACAACGTGATGTAATAATATAGGCGTAAGAGCCTCTTTCGATAAGTCATCAAGCGTTACATTTAAATCTTCAAACAACATAGTAAAAGCATCATTAGTTGGAGCGAAGACTGTAAAATCATTCGAATCATCATCCAAAGTAGCTGCAAGATCTGCCTTAACAACAGCAGCCGTTAAACTTGATAGACCACTATTAGCAATTGCATGATCTGTAATTGATGCTGGAAGTATTACCTTATTTATTACGTGAATTACACCGTTATCAGCCATTATATCAGGCTGTGTAACTTTTGCCCTCGCGTTAACCATTAAATCATCCTTATTAAAGTAGATTGAATAATTATACATATCGGTTTTAGAACTAATACTGCTGTAGTAACCGGACATTAATTTACTTGAAGTGTTTTTACCTGATACAACATGATATAACAGAATTGCTTTTAACTGATCTTCAGGGACATCATCTAATGAATTTAATCCTAATTCTTCTAACAGCATTTTAAAAGCATCATTAGTTGGAGCAAATACAGTATACTCAGTTGAACCGTTTAAGGCACTTACCAAATCAGCTTTTGTTAGAGCTTCAACTAATATTGAAAAATCACTACTTGCAACTGCTATATCAACAATAGTATTACCTACCACATCCTCAACTTCGTCCTCAATCATTTCTTGAAGTATTTCCTGATCATCATCGTCATCACACGAGACAAATGTTATATTTAAAATAAACATTGCAATAATCGCATAGTACCATTTTAATTGTAAAGTTTTCATCGTTCTCAATTTTATCGTTTTCAAAGAAATTAGTAGTAATGAGTTCTAATTTTCTGTACTCACAACTAGGTAAAATTTATATATGCGTTAAATTGACTTTTTCTGCGCGCTTGAAAAGCAATTTAATAAGTTCGATAGTAGAACCCTGAAATAATATTTTTGTTTAATCTTTTTTATAAAAACATAAACAAAATATTCGATATACATCTATAAAGCCCTGTATTTGTTGGCATAAACGCATTTATTTTTTTTTGAATATTTTTACTTTAAAAGGTTACCTTTGTGCGATAAATTAGAAATTATAGGAATATGATAAAGTCGATGACAGGGTTTGGTAAAGCCATTTGTGAATTACCAGATAAAAAGATTAGCATTGAAATAAAATCTTTAAATAGTAAGCAGTTAGATGTAAACATGCGCTTACCAAACCTATACCGTCAAAAGGATTTAGTATTACGTAATGAACTATCGAGCCAAATAGGAAGAGGAAAAGTAGATGTTGGTTTTTATATAGATTTTCATGGGTCTGAGAAAAATGCAATAATAAATGCGCCAGTTATTGAAAATTACTATAATCAAATTAAACCTATTTCAGATAAACTAGGATTAAGCGATAACGCTGATATCTTAAAAACAATAATGCCTTTACCCGATACGGTTAAAATTGAACAGAATGAATTGGATGAAGAAGAGTGGAAGTTAATTTTCACCTCTTTTAAAGAAGCTCTTTCTAATATCAACGAATTTAGAGCCCAAGAGGGTGAAGTTTTAAAAATTGATATTGTTGAACGAATAGAAAACATACGTTCATTAATGCTTCAAATAGAGCCTTATGAGACGGAACGCATTGAAAAAGTTCGCACCCGCATTTTAGATCAACTAAACGAACTCAAAGATAAAATTACCATCGATCAAAATAGATTTGAGCAGGAGATGATCTATTATCTTGAAAAGTTAGATGTAACAGAAGAGAAAGTGCGTTTAACAAATCATCTTGATTATTTTACTGAAACAGTTGAAAAGGAAGAACTAGTGGGTAAAAAACTCGGTTTTATTGCCCAAGAAATTGGAAGAGAAATTAACACCATGGGTTCTAAAGCCAATCATGCTGAAATTCAGAAATTAGTAATTCAGATGAAAGATGAGTTGGAAAAAATTAAAGAACAGAATTTAAATATTCTATAACTCACCAAATATTTAGCACACTACATGAGAAAAGGAAAATTAATTATATTTTCTGCTCCATCAGGATCAGGTAAAACTACAATTGTAAAACGTTTACTTGATAAAGATTTTAAAATGGAGTTTTCTATTTCGGCCACTACTAGAAAGCCTAGAGGAGAAGAAAAACATGGTAAAGATTATTACTTTTTAAGCCCAGATGAATTTAGAACTAAGGTAAAAGCAAATGAGCTTTTAGAATGGGAAGAAGTATATACCGACAAATACTATGGTACTTTAAAAAGTGAAGTTGAGCGCATAACTAACAAGGGCTTTAACATTGTTTTTGATTTAGATGTTGTTGGCGGGCTTAATCTTAAAAAAATGTATGGCAATGAGGCTTTAGCTATTTTTATACAGCCACCATCAATACAAGAACTTAAATGCAGATTAGAAGGTAGAGCTACTGATTCTCCAGAAGTTATTCAACAACGCCTTGATAAGGCTGAAGAAGAACTAACTTATGCATCGGGCTTTGATCATATTGTAATTAATAATGATTTAGAAAGTGCCGTTTTAGAAACGGAGCAATTACTTACTAAGTTTATAAATGACTAAAATGAATAATATTGGCCTCTTTTTTGGCTCGTTTAATCCTGTTCATATTGGGCACTTAGCCTTAGCAAATTATATTGTTGAGAATAGTAATTTAAACGAAATTTGGTTTGTGGTTAGTCCGCAAAACCCTTTTAAAAAGAGTAACGATTTAATTGATACAAAGCACCGCATTACTATGTTGGAGCTTTGTGTCAATAATTATTCTAAGTTTAAGGTTAGTGCTATAGAACAAGAACTTCCTTCTCCATCATACTCCTACGTTACTTTGCGCGAATTACGTAAACTACATCCCGATAATAATTTCTCAATAATCATGGGATCAGATAATCTGGAATTATTAATGAAATGGAAGAATATAGATGAGATTATTAAGAACCACAATATAATTGTGTACCCGAGACCAGGATATCCAATCATAAATCACGACAAGGTTCCTAACCTTGATATTGTTGAAGCGCCAGTTTTCAATATTGATTCTACCAGAATAAGAAAAGGCATTTTAGAAGGAAAAAACTACGGTTTTTTGGTACCCAAAAATGCCTATTCATATATCACTAAAAATAATCTGTATAGTAATTAACTAACAGCTTCTAATATCAATTTTTTTACACTTTCTTCAAAATTAATACCCAAGGCCGCCTCGTGCCCTTTATCACTCATTTTTAACCAAGTACTTAAGATAATTCGCTTCAGTTTATCGGTATTTTCTTTATGCTGTTCAATAAAATCATTAATGTAATACTTTAAAAATACCAAACAAACTACATCTTCAAGTAACTGACTATTGCTATCTGATTGCAGATTCTTTTTCTCAATCATTGAAGATATTTGCAATTGCGACTCTTGACTATATCCAATTTTGTTTAAGATTTCAGCTGATTTTTTAGCCTGATATGTATAAAGAAAAGTCCTCCAGGCATGATAACCCTTTCTATCCATAGGGTAAGAATTACGTGGTATTTCCCATCTAAATAGATGCTGACATCGCGCTGCCAGATATACTTCTTCGCTAGCCTCTGAATTAAATGCCTTTAACTCTTTAACCATGCGCAGTGCGTATAAATACTCCTTAGGATATATTTCGCCGTCTAGTTTAACTTTATCCTTATCGCCTTTATAGGCCTCATCAATCAATTGTATTGCTTTGTTATATTTATCTGAGAAGTTTGTCATATTATTTTGTTTAATACAGTATACAAGTAAAAAGCTTTTTAGTTTAAAAAAATCACTTAAAATTTAATTCCTTTATTGAAGGAGGTTATCAAAACTGTAACCCTAAAGGCTAATGGGTATAAAAAAAGAGTTATTTCAACAGAAAATAACTCTCATTTTTTTAATTTTAATATCTTTTACTTTGGCAGAACAATATGCATGTCCTTCTGTAAAGGATGCGAATTAGGTTTATCTATTGTTGTAACCTGACGTCCTTTTTGAGTTGATTTTAATAACTCGGCAGTACTCGATTCTTTTGTAATCTCATTAATTGCTACAGCAACCATTTTATCGTCGAAACTTCCTAATTCTGAGTATGTAAATACATCATCTTGCATTTCAATATCAGGCTTTAGCCCAATGGAGTAATCTATTGAATTATCTACATTCTCAGCCCGCATAATAATTGGTTGAATGGCCCAACCATGATCACGTTCCTCATCTTCTAATGTTACTGAACCGTAATATTTACCGTGAGTTTGTTCCCCAATTTGAATAACATCCATGTATGGCGATAAAGTATACATTACCATTTCACTAGCTGATGCTGTTGAAGGTGTTGTTAACACATACAACCTACTTAAGTCAAGGTTATTTGCACTCCCTTCAAACCTATCAATGTATACCGTTTCGTCATTAGGGTAATTCTGATCAAAATACTCTTTAAAATATTTGTTGTAATCTGTTCTGATAAAAACCTTACCTGCTATATCTGACGGGCCAATCATTGACGCCAACAGATTTGCAGTGGCTACTGAACCTCCCCCATTATATCTTAAATCCAATATCAGTTCATCAATACCTGCAGACTTAAAATTAGCGAATAACTGTTCTAAATCCTTATCAGAATTATCGATAAACGAGGTATAAGCTAAATATCCAATTGTTTGACCTGTGCGCATCTCAAAAACAGTACTTTTCAAAATCGGGTTAATACTAATAACTTCAGCAGTTAAGTTAACTTCTTCGTTTAGTGTTTGAAGCTCATTATCTTCAGTAATTCTTCCAAAACCTAACTGAATTGAATTACTAGAATATAACTCTTGATAGTTATCTGTACTTAGTTCTTCACCATTAATATTTATAATAACATCTCCTCTTTTTAAACCGGCATCAGAAGCAGGAGTATTAGGATAAACAAACTCAACACAAGCAACTACTTTTGTTGAACCTTGCTCCCAAAGGTATGGGCGTATAGAGTATCCATAATCTTTTTGTACGCCATTAAAATAATCAACTAAACCTTGGTAATCATCGGTGATGAAAGACCATTTATCGATTGATGAGAATAATAAGCTATTAAAATATTCTTTAGAATCAGCTTGACTCATTGGGTTTGTTGAGGGCATATCTTCTGTCCAATAATAATATTGGTTCATATAATCGTAAACAAACTTATTTATACCCTTGGTTTCTTTACTTATTCCATCTTCCTTTTCGCACGAAAACAGTATAATTGTAAGGATTATTAAAAAGCTAAACTTGTATAAATTCATAGTAAAAATTGGATGAGTTAAGTGTGCAAATATAACATTATTACTTAACTTGATTTGTTTAATTGAGCATGTAGCCTTCTATTTGATAATCTCCTTCATAAATATGTAATATGTATGTGATTGTTGATTATTACTTTATCAAAATAATAAAGGAATTGATTCATTTTTTTATCTTTGATAATAAACTATTCCGTTTACGAATTAGTAAGAGCCCTATGTTCATAAAAGTTATATTACTTAATATACTAATTGGCTTATTTATTTTCAGCTACCTACCTGGCCAAAATAAAGTTAAGTTAAGTAATAGTGAATACAACTATCTGAGGAATACAAATATTGAAATACTGGCAGGTTACCAAGCTCCACCAAATAGCTACTATAACGAAGAAGGAAAGCATGTGGGTATATGTGTTGACTATCTAGAACTTGTTACAGAACAAATAAATATTACATTTTCAAAAAAGAAATTGCAAGATTGGGATACTACAATTAGTTATGCAAAAAATCATAAAGATTTTATAATAACGGGAATAGCTAAAACCCCACAGCGCGAAAAATATTTATTATTTACAGAACCTTTTATACGAATGCCAAACGTTATTTTAACAAATAACAATTCTGACATTTACACTTTAAAAGATTTACATGGAAAAAGAGTATCCACTGTAAAGAATTATGCAGTAACAGAATTTCTTCGCAAAAAACACAAAGACCTCATAATTCAAGAAGTCATCACAGACTACGATGGTATAAAAAGACTTATTAATGGCGAAATAGATGCGATGGTGATTAATCAACTTTCAGCATCCTATATCATAAGTGAGAAGGGGCTAACTAATCTTAGAATTTGTGAAGAAATTGGATATACCAACAAACTATGTATTGCTGTATCTAATAAAAACCCGCAGTTATTTCAGATTTTGAGTAAGGTTACTAATTCTATTTCTGATAAAGAAACACAGAAAATCTATTCTAAATGGGCCAATCTAACTCGTGTAAAATTTTCAAGTAAATTGAGGTATATTATACTTATCATTATTGTAATTATTATTGTAAGCTATATTGGAACTTGGTATTGGCTGAGTAGCATGAAAAGACTTGTGTTTATTAAAACTCAGGAAATACGCGATTCAGAATCAAAATATCGAGAATTAGTTGAAAATTCTTACGATGCCATTTTTGTACAATACAAGGGGAAGTTTTTAATGGTGAATAACAAATTTGCTGAACTTTTTGGATATACTAAAGAGCAATTTATAAATGGTGAAATTAAGATAGAGGATATTACTGCTCCTGATAGTATGCAAATTATTAACGATAGACTTGAAAAAATAGAACGAAAAGAACCTTTATCCTTACAATATAATATTAATGGAATTACTAGTGACCATAAGAAATTAAACCTTACAATTTCGGTAAGTTACATTCCGCACGAAGATGGAAGTGCAACACAGGGTATTATTCATAATATGACCGAACAATTTAATAAAGAAAAGGAACTTAGAATAGCAAAAGAAAGAGCCGAGGAAAGTGATTGTTTAAAAAGTGCTTTCTTGGCAAATATGAGTCATGAGATAAGAACACCAATGAACGGAATTCTCGGATTTTCTGAAATTCTAAAAAGTTCTGATATTAGTGAAAGTGAAAGAATTCAATTTATAGATATCATTCAGGAAAGTGGAAACCGCATGCTAAATACAATAAATGATATTATTGATATTTCAAAAATTCATGCAGGACAAGTTTCCCTTAGTATGAGTGAAATAAATCTTAAAGAAGAAATGAATAGCTTATATAATTTCTTTAAGCCCTTGGCTGAAAAGAAAAATATAAAACTTGTACTAGATTACAATTGTTCTGATCCTTTAATTATTACTGATTTAACTAAATTTATCTCAATTTTATCAAACCTAATTAAAAATGCTATTAATTATTCAAACCAAGGTGAAATAGAAATACACCTTTGTAAGGACGAAAATCAATTGTTAGCTTGGGTAAAGGATACTGGAATTGGTATACCCGAAGATAGATTATCGAATATATTTGAGCGTTTTACCCAAGTTAATGGAAATAATTCTAGGCTGGTTCAAGGGTCAGGCTTAGGTTTGGCAATAGTTCATTCCTATGTTCACATGCTTGCAGGTAAAATCGAAGTTGAATCAAAACTGGGGGTTGGATCTAAGTTCGTATTTACCATTCCATGGAGAACATTCTAGCAAATTTAAAACTCTAACCTATACGTTAAATATGGATACATCATGGTTAAACCATGTTCAACCACTTTCTGTTGCTCAAAATCGTAAGCCCAACCAAACATTTCACTTTGCATCAGTACATTTTTAGCTTGAATAGTTATCACATGAGCTACTTTAGATTTATTTATTCGATAATTGATACCTATATCAAGAAACAACTTATTCTCTTCTTGCCACTCAAATGCCTTTGATTCATCTAAAACAACCATTTGTGCTTGGTGCGAAGCCTCCTGATCAGGAGGAGTAAACCTATTACCTCCCATATAAGTCAGCTTTCCGTTTAACCCGATGGTATTATTTCCTTTTACTGCCCACTCTTTACCACCTAATAAATTGAATACAAAATTTCGGTTGAATGATGTATTATATTCAACTCCATCACCTCCAATATATTTAGAATCAAAAATAGAACCCGTAAGCATATAGTATAAACCTTCTTTCATATATCGCTCAAGCGTAATATCAACACCAACATTAGAACCTGTACCTGAATTATTCAGAGGATCGCTAAAGTACATATCCCACTCGTAATTAATTAATGATATTGTGCTCCCCTCTACTACAGGCACATCATACAGGTGCTGATAATAGGGTTCGACCTTTAATTTTAGATTGCTATTTATTCGATAGTCATACGAGAATACAAAATGATGCGCTTTAGTAACGGCTAAATCGGGGTTTAATAAGTCACCATTTGATCCGCTTGCTTCATAAAACCGCAAAGGCTCCAATTTACTGTGTTTTCCGTACGCCAAGCTAAAGGAGTGCATTGGAATAAATCGCCAAGTACTGCCTAAACGTGGCTCAAAGACCAATTCATTATTTACACCATAATAACTAGTATGTATTCCAACATTTACGTCCCATGTTGGTTTAATTCTAAATTTCGATTGAGAATACAACTGCATGTAATCTGCGGTTCCATTCTGATCTGCAATTTCAATTAATCCAGGTTGCTCTTCAGGATTAGGGTTACCTTGTACATCAATATCATACCATTGCGTTGTGTGATTAATTCCCGTTCGATTACTATGTTTATTGTTGAATTTATGATTTATATATGATGAAATGATCAACTTAGTATTGTCCTCGTAATGATTGGCTAGAGCAACTGAACTTTGATCTGCACTTATTTGATCACTCACCATTGTGAATCGATCATAGGTTAAAGCAAGTGATGTATTAACATAGCTTTTTGAACCTATATTAATTTTATGATTCATCCCTGTTGCAGCAATATCAGAACCGGTATCGTACTTATTATTATCAAAGGTATTTTTCCACTCCATAGGATCACTATCCGGATCAAATGCAACAGAACTTAAACCACCTATACCCCATAGTGAGAATTCCCCAGCCTGACTTGTAGGTAAATGCACCTTAAAGCTTAAATCTTGATATGTTGGTAATCCGAAGTTACCATCCATTATATTACCTATTAAGCCCATTGTAGAATATCGATAGTTAAATAAATAAGATGCTTCGCTACCTTTTTTTAATGGTCCTTCTGAACTGATATCTATTCCCTGTGAGCCAACTTGGAACGTTGACTCACGCTCTTGATTATTCCCAGTTCTGAATTTCATATCGAAAGCACCAGACATTGCATTACCATATTCTGCAGGAAATGCTCCCGTAAAGAAATCAGAATTGGCCAACATATTAACACTAAAAACCGTTTCAATACCGCCTCCATTATTTACACCATTCAAATGGTTCGGCGCTGGAATTTCAACTCCCTCAAGTCGCCATAAAATACCTTTTGGAGCATTACCTCTAATAACAATGGCATTATCATTTACCCCCTCTGCCATTGAAACTCCTGCAAATGAACTAGCCAAGCGTGCCGGATCGTTCCAACCGCCTGCATAACGCATAGCTTCTTCTACTGAAAAAGAACGCGCCGATAAAGTAGCCATAGAATTTTGAGGTTTATCCTTCCGCTCTTCTGGTTTTACAACTATTTCATTCAAGGCATTAAACTGTTCTTTCAGTTTTATATTTAGTACAACTTCTTTAGCGGAGCCAACTACAACCTCCCTAATTATAGCAGCCTCGTAGCCTAAAAAACTAATTTGTATGTTATGTCTCCCAATGGGCACATTATTAAGTGAGAAATCACCTTCAGGTGAAGTGATTGTTCCTAAAGTTGGATTTGAATCCAGAATATAAACATTAACTCCTGGCAATGGCTGATGAGAGTCGG
This sequence comes from Saccharicrinis aurantiacus, assembly GCF_947489045.1. NCBI lineage: Bacteria > Pseudomonadati > Bacteroidota > Bacteroidia > Marinilabiliales > Marinilabiliaceae > Saccharicrinis > Saccharicrinis aurantiacus. The sequence continues at coordinate 156,883 of NZ_CANLCN010000008.1, read as the reverse complement.
CATCGAGCACAGTTCCTTTTATGTTTTGAAATAATTGTTGTGCTTCAACTCTTGATAAAAGAGATAAAAAAATAAAGACGATTAGAATTCTTTGATTTCGCATTAGTATATTTTTAAAGTATGATGCAAAAGTAGACGTATAAAGACTTTTAATCGTTCTGAGTTATAGTTCGGAACCTTTTTATTAGGTTTCGGAACCTATTTTTATTAGAACCTTGTACCATATAAGGGCAATTAATATTATAATCATCAAACTTTAAACATTTAAATACCATCGCATGTTTAGGACAAAGAAAACATGTTATACTAACTATAATTATTCATAGTTTTGGACTCATTAAGCTAACAAGTGAATTTATTTTCGCACCACATAGTTTCAATATCTGAGTCCTTTAAAATTTTATAAACCTCAAAAGTAGAATACAATGAAAAAAGTAAAAATTGCTTATTTAATAAGTACCGGATTAATTAGTGCTCTAATGCTTATGTCGGCTGGTATGTATTTTTTTAATAACCAAATGGTAAGAGAAACCTTCGAAGCTTTAGGGTACCCTAGTTACATTATTTACCCATTAGCCATTGCCAAAATACTTGGTATTATTGCTATATGGTCAAATATTTCACAATCACTAAAAGAGTGGGCTTACGCTGGATTCTTCTTTGATTTATTACTTGCATTTTTTGCGCACATCATGATTGGCGACGGTGAATCAACTCCTGCCATGCTAGGGACTGTACTATTATTAATTTCATATTACAGTTGGACTAAACTTAGAACAGTTCAATCATAATAATTAACTCTAGTTTAGTTTTAAAACAAAAGCCATGCGATTATCTATTATTATTTTAAGCTTTTTATTACTCACTAATAATTCTTGTAAGAGTCAGAATACTATGATTGATAAAAGCGTGGTTAAAAAGTTAGATATTGATAAATATTTAGGCAAATGGTACGAGATATCGCGTTTCGACCATAGTTTTGAGAGAGGAATGGAGGGCGTTACTGCTACCTACAGTATGCGTGATGACGGAAAAATAAAGGTTTTAAATGCAGGCTATAAAAATGGACTTGATGGCAAATATAGCTCTGCAGAGGGAAAAGCTTATATTCCAAACAAAGCAGAACCAGCCAAACTAAAAGTATCCTTTTTCTGGTTTTTTTATGGAGATTACTTTGTTCTTGATCTTGATGATGAATACCAATGGGCGCTTATAGGAAGTAGTTCTGATAAGTATTTATGGATTTTATCTCGAACCCCAAATATGAACGAGGATACATATAAAATGCTTATAAATAAACTTAAATTACGCGGATACGATACTAATAAACTAATTAGAGTAAAACATCGATAAACTTCTAAAATAAGGGAATACAGGCCATTGCTAATATTCCCTTTTTATATTTTATTCTAGTTCAGCGAGCACAGGTAAATGATCTGATGGATATAAATTATTAGCTCTTCTATCATCAATATGGCGGTAAGTATTAACTTTAAAGCCCTTACAAAATATATAATCAATTCGCCTGTTTACAATACTTTCCGTATCGTATGCATTCCATGTTCCTATGGGGCCGTATGGTTTTCTGACTGATAATTTCATAGCATCATCAAACTTTTTATTAATTATAGAGTAAGGCTTATCATCTTCGGTACAATTAAAGTCACCCATTATTATGACTTTTTGATTCTCTATTTGATAATTATCTAAAGTTTTAACGATAAGCTTTACCGCTTCTTTTCGAGCTACCTTTCCATCATTATCCAAATGGCAATTTAAAATATGTAATGTATCCCCACTCCTTCTATCTGCAAAAGACCCATAAGTGGCAATACGATAATAACTAGCATCCCATCCTTTTGAAAGCTCGTTGGGTGTTTCTGAAAGCCAAAACGTGTTTGTATCAATTAACTTGTATTTTATCGTATCATAAAATATTTGTACACCTTCACTAACACTTTCTGCTCCTTCTCGGCCAATTCCAATATAATTATAAGTTTCTAGTTGATGATTTATAAAATCAACTTGATTGTTAACAGCTTCCTGAAGACCAAAAAAATCAGGATGATAAAACGATAGTAAATCAACCACTTCAGACTTTCTAAAATCCCACGAATTATCTCCATCATTAGCCGTATCAAACTTTATATTAAACGACATTACGGATAATTGAGCATGAACCTGAATGGATGCACACACTAATAAAATGATAATAATATTTTTCCTACTCATTCTTCTTTTAATTGATAAAAAAATTAGTATTCAAATACGATACCAGTATTAAGGTGCTTATAGATTAAATACTACAAGCTAACATGCTGCTTCAAGAAATAATAAAAAAGATATTACAAATTATGGTTTACAGTTTATTGTGCGAACCATCACAGTACGGTGGATTATTGGTTTGTTTACACATACACAATGCCGCCTTAATAGGCTTATCAACAGTAAATATTTTTGGCTCAAAATCAGTGCCTTGATGAGAACCATCACAATAGGGCTGATTGGCCGATTTACCACAAGCACACCAAGCATAAGTTACAGCATCTTTTAAATCAACCATCTGAGGAACTTTTCCTGCAATTTCACCTTTTTTCATAATAGTAGTTTTTAAATTTAACAATGATGTTGTTTAATGTTGTAGGGAAATTTCGAGAGTGATAGTTTGATTTTCAGTGACAAATCTCAATTTTTAATTGCATAGCCATAGCTACGGAATAAAAATTAGCAGAAGTCAATGTAATCAAAATGTTACTCACAGATTTTCAATACAACTTGAAACAACTTCAATACCTCTCCCTTCAATTTACGTATCTTTTTACTAGTAAATATTAATATTTACCTAAAAAACACGATCACTCTTTATTTAAGCAGGTGCATTCGTAAGCTGAACTATTTAAACTACCTTTGCGGTGCAATAAAAAAATGAATATATGTCGTTTCTCCAATTAGGATTACCCCAATCAATATTAAACATATTAAGTAAACTAAATTTTAGCGAAGCTTACCCTATTCAAAAGGAAGCCATACCTGTGGTGCTAAAAAAGCAGGATTTACTAGGTATAGCCAAAACAGGATCGGGAAAAACTGCCAGTTATGTTTTACCTATATTGAGTAATTTACAGGATAGCAAAGAAGCTAAAAACCGACATGCAAAAGCTTTAGTTTTGGTGCCGACTCGCGAATTAGCTGTTCAGGTTGAAGCCGTTTTCAAATCATTTAGTATCGACCTTGAAAAAAGAATTAAAACAGTGGCTGTTTTCGGTGGTGTTGCTATAAATCCTCAAATGCAAGCATTACAAGGAGCTGAAATTGTTATTGCTACGCCAGGTAGATTAATTGAACTTGAAGAAGCTAATGCCATTAATATATCCGAAATTGAAACCTTAGTTCTTGATGAAGCTGATAAGATGTTGAATCTTGGATTTAAGGATGAAATGGATCAAATTTTTAGCAGACTTCCAAAGAAACGTCAGAACTTATTATTCTCTGCAACCTTAAGTCCCGAAGTACAAAAGGTAGAGAAATTGCTACTTCACAATCCACAAATAATTAAGATTGATGAAGATAAAGATCCTTTAGATTTAATTCAGCAACTAGCCTATTATGTTGATGATGAAAACAAGGGACCATTATTGCGTCACCTTATCGAAAGTAAAGATATGCATCAGGTATTGGTATTTACCGCTTCGGCAAAACGTGCTGATTGGGTGGCCAATAAACTAAGAGCAAATGGTATTGATGCCCGACCAATACACAGTAAGAAAAGTCAAGGCGCCAGAATGGACTTGCTTACCAAGTTTAAATACAAACACCTCAGAGTATTAGTTTCTACCGATTTATTAGCACGTGGTATTGATATTGAATTCTTACCCTATGTTATCAACTATGAGCTACCTCGTTCCCCAAAAGATTTTGTACACAGAATAGGTAGAACAGGACGAGCAGAAAATCCGGGCGAAGCTCTTTCGTTAATTACTCCTGATGAGGAACATCACTTTAGAGTAATTCAAAAGAAAATGAAAAAATGGGTAACCCGAGTTGATGGTAACGAAGTTCTTTTTAAGAGTTAATTTATAATATCTTATTCTTTTATAATTACACGAGCCATGTATTTTATTCACACAGGATAAAATACATGGCTTCTTTCGTTTTAATTTAACCTACTATTCTTTAGGAGCATTAACATCACATTAACCTTTTTGCATTTCTATTCGATTCAAAATTCAATATATTGGTGTACTGAAACTTATAACTAATATTATGAATAAGCAGAAAGACTCTCGCAGAAAATTTATTCAAAAATCTGTTGCATCATCATTAGGCCTAATCTCAGCACCATCATTAATAAGTGCTTGTGATCAAAACACGAAAATTATCTCAGAAAATAAAGATATTGAACCAATTTGGCGAAATAGAAAGGAGGGCATGCAGTATCGAATGCTAGGAAGAACTGGAATGATGGTTTCAGAGCTTGGGATGGGCACATTTCCTTACCAAACCGAAGATTGTTACCCAGTTCTTGATGCTAGTATTGAACGTGGCATTAATTATTTCGACTGTGCTTTTGCATACGGACAAGGTAAGGTGGAAGAAAATATTGGAAAGTATTTTAAACTGAGAGGGAACCGTGAAAAGGTTTTTCTTACCACAAAGCTTAGCGGTTATGGAAAAGGTAAGTATATGAAGAAGATATTTGATAACCTTTCAACGAGCGAACAAGAGAATTTACGTGCAGAAGCCGATGCTCTTTTGGCCAACAGAATGGTTTTAAGACCTGGTTATCATTTCAACTATTTCAATGGACAAGAGAACCAACTGAAAAAATCGTACCTATGGCATGTTGTTTTGCAAAAATATGGCATGAAGAAAGAGTGGAAACAAGAGATTAAAAAGCATACTTATAAATTACTTGAAGATTCGCTAAAACGGATGCAGGTTGATTATGTTGATGTTTTATTTTGTCCACACGGTTCTTCAGAACCTGATTTAAAAGATGATATCCTTCAAGAGTTATTTTCAGAGTTTAAACAAAAAGGATTAATCCGTGCTTCAGCACTATCTTTTCATAATGATGTAAATGGCAATTTAGAGGCAGCCACAGATTTGGCTTACTACGATGTGGCCATGCTCGCATACAATATCGCCAATCATGCAGCTGTTGACGCAGCTATGTATAGAGCCAAGCAATCTGGTATGGGATTAATTGCAATGAAGGTTTCAAGGCTTTACGTTATGGATAATAAACCTGATTGGATTGTAGATAAATTGAATTCAATTATTCCTGATGAGAATTTATCTAAGTTTGCAAAGTCGTACCTATGGGCCTTACAAAATCCCAATTTAACTTCGTGTTTATCACAGATGGAAACAATAGAAAAAATTGATGATAACTTAAAAGCCATAGGACAACAACAGGTGTGATAAATAATTATAGCCACTTACATTTTTAATATCACAAGCCATTTTTCAGGAAGGTAAAATAGTACCATTTTGAGGTAAATTTCAGGAATAGTTCGAGCTAAGAATCTATTAATATTGCAACATAATTAACAGATCTTAATAATTATTTACACAAAGCAACAACTATGAACTTAAAATTTACATCTATTCTCCTCTTTTTACTTGGCATCACTTTTACCGTCTATTCGCAAACCCAAGGAACACGACCTAATATCATTGTAATATTAGCAGATGACCTTGGATACGGTGACGTAGGATTTAATCGCGACCAGAATTATCCTGCAGATAGAGGCATAATACCAACTCCGCAACTAGATGCCCTAGCCACTAATGGTATTATTTGCTCAAGTGCACACGTGGCTCACCCATTCTGTGGTCCAAGTAGAGCAGCTATTATGACAGGTATTTACCCACATCGAATTGGTGCTCAATATAACCTACCCAATGATATCACCACTACTTTAGGGATTCCTGAAAATGAAATTTATTGGTCAAAGGTTGTTGACCAAACCGGATATCATTCAATGGCACTTGGTAAATGGCATTTAGGCTTTACCGAAGGAAAATACCAACCTATGGATAGAGGGTTTGATGAATTCTTTGGCTTTTTAGGAGGAGGAAAAAACTACTTCAGAAGCGAATACGATAATGTATGGTACAAAAATCCAGAGGATCATGCAGATTATAATGCTCCTAAGGATAATCCTAATACAAACGAGTATCTTGATCCTTTGCAAAGAAACCGAGATTATGTGGATAGAAAGGAATTTGGCTCTGATGAATATTTAACCGATATTCTGACCGACCAAGCCATCGACTTTATTAATAGAAAAGGCGGTGATGCTGATAATCCTTTACTAATGTACCTTGCATACAATGCACCACATACTCCTCTGCAAGCTCCGCAAAATGAAATTGATCAATTCTTAATTGACAACCCTGCTTTTGAACAAAACATTAGAATTGATGGTGGTTACATTCGCACTTCGGACCCGGTTTCAAAAAGCAATAATGTTGATAAGGAAGCCCAAAGTTATGTTCAAGACGATGGCCGTGTTTGGAACGACCTTACGGAAGAAGAAAAAAATGCAGAACGCATTTTAGCCGAAGAACGACTATTTGAAAAAATGGTTGATGCACGTATTGTGTACGCCACAATGGTTGCTAATTTAGATAAAAACGTAGGTAGACTGACTCAAAAGTTAAAGGACATGAATATTATGGATAACACCCTTATTGTATTCTTTAGCGATAACGGAGGGTATACCTTTAGTAAGGGAGCTGTAAATTATCCGCTCAACTCATTAAAAGGTAGTGTAGATGAAGGAGGACATAGAGTTCCTTTCTTTATACATTGGCCTAATCAAATTGCAACACCAAGTACTTATCCATACCAAATTAGCGCACTCGATTTGTATCCTACTTTTGTAAACTTAGCAGGAGGAACAATCCCAATTACTAAAACCATTGATGGATTAGACTTTATGGATAAAATGTTGGCTGGTGAAGAAGTAAGGCCCAACCAAACAATTCATGTACTTCGTCCGCAAAACGGATTCCACAACGCAGCTATAATCTCTTATCCTTACCGCATCACTCGCAAAGGAGGCAATGGTCAGTGGAAATTATTCGATGTTAATGTTAACCCTGAAAAGCAATTAAGCGGAAGCATTGACGGAAAGCCTGTGCAGGATATTATTGATGAACTAGTAGGCCAAGGTGCCGATTGGATTAGAGAATTCAAAGACGTAAAACCGGCCTGGTTTGATCACGACAGAGGTGATGGACATCCTCACCGTATTCTTTGGTTCGGAGAAGATATGGTTGGTAATACTGCCGATGTGGTGTTCCCCGGATACAGCTCAACCTATAACGATGCTACTCTTGATGAAGCTACTGCAATTAATCAGATATTTGATAACATTTGCACCGTTTACCCAAACCCAATAAAAAATAGTTTTAATATTACTTTCGATACTTCAATCGATAATCTTGAGATAGAAATACTAAACCAAACAGGACAAATCATTAAACGAATTAAATCATCTAATGTACACCGTTCTACTGTTGATGCTAATGACTTGGCAAGCGGCATGTATGTATTACGCATAAAGGCTGATGATAACTTAAGCGTAGAAAAGGTTATTAAACTATAATACCAAAAACATCATCTCATAAAAACAACACGGGCTTAACTTTAAAAGTTAAGCCCGTGTTATGCTATATATCTTAATCTATTATACTTAAAAACCTATCTTCTTTCTAAAGTAGTACTTGAGGTTACTGAAACCGGTATTTGCATATCTTCCTCACCTTCCTTTTTACCCAACATTTCAATAAAGCCCGATATGCTTTGTTTCTGCCACCCCTTTTCAAACCAACCATCGTTCTGGTTAACTGTAAATTTTGAATGGTTATTTCCGTTTAAATTAAAACGCATCAACATGCCATCCATATTGGCCTCCTGAGCATCTGCCGACACTTTTCCCACGCTAGAAATAATCCAATTATTATTATCGGCCGATTCTAATGTCCAATTACTCATTAAATCAGCTTGCAGTGCCGATGTTAAACGCGTTTCCGTAGTCCATTTGTCTCCAACCTTCTGCTTTTCATCAGGATAAATAGACAAAATCATTTCCATATTACCCTTCAACGATTCTTCTCCAAAATGCGAATTCATAGTACCTTTAATACGCTCCAATGATCGTGTTGAAGCATAAATTAAAGCTTCGGCAGCATCCTCAATAATCTGATCCATTCCATCAACCGAAACCACTTTACCTTTTGGTGTAATTACCATGGTAAAATCCTTATTCACAATACCATCGTACATCAAACCAATGTTATCTGTTTTCTCAACTGGTAAACTCGAATCGTATAACACATTAAAAAACATACTTTTAATTTGAACCGATAAAGTTTCAAAAGCAACTTTCAGAGTAATATTCTCTCCCTCAATTTTTGTAGGTGTAAATCGTGTAATACCTCTAAATGAATTATCCACCTCTTGATCCATCGGACCAATAGTTTGCGTAATATTTAATTCCGTAGCCTGATAGAATTTATAGGTCTTTCCAAGCTCAAGCTGATACCTGAGATCATAAGACTGTGCACTACCAATGATACAGAAAAATAAAAATGTGGTTATAATAAGAGATTTAATATTCATAGAATCTGATAAATTTGAAATAACAAAATTCGATATATGCTAAATTAGGATTTGCTTACTCGCAGTATTCATTTAAATACAATGCATGCATTTGCTGTGCTAAATTACATTTTTTCACTTTATAACCTCGTATTTTTTCATTTATTAAGCTCTGTAACCCTAAATAAACAAAGCTTTTTGTACTTTTGCGCCTCCACAATAAACAGTATACAAAACAAAATTAATATGGCAGGTCAATTATATTTAATTCCTACAACTTTAGGTGATAGTACTATAGAGCGTGTAATTCCGAATGACATCATTGGTATGGTAAAAGAAATAAAGCATTTTATTGTTGAGGATGTTAGAACCACGCGTAGGTATTTAAAAAAACTTGATAGGTCAATAAATATTGATGAGCTTACCTTTTACGTATTAAATAAGCGCACCACCGATAAAGAAAAAAGTAGTTTTCTGAATGCTGCAAAAGCCGGAAACGATATGGGTGTTATATCAGAAGCAGGCTGCCCTGGCGTTGCCGATCCGGGTGCCGATATAGTTGCTACAGCTCACTTCTTGGGCATTAAAGTAGTTCCTTTGGTTGGACCATCATCTATCCTGCTTGCCCTAATGGCTTCGGGTATGAACGGACAAAGCTTTGCCTTTAACGGATACATTCCCATTAAAACCGATGAACGTACTAAAAAAATCAAACAGCTCGAAGGCCGTTCTCTCTCCGAAAACCAAACACAGTTATTTATCGAAGCACCTTTCCGTAACAACCAATTGCTTAAAGATATTTTGGCTACCTGCAAAGGCAATACCCGCATTTGCATAGCCTGCGATATTACTTTAGAAACAGAATACATTAAAACAAAAACTGCTAACCAGTGGAAAAAAGAAATACCAGAACTACACAAACGACCTGCGCTATTTCTACTTCACGCGTAACAGATATAAAATATACCCAAGTCCTAATCTGCAATTGCGGATTAGGACTTCTTATTAAACACAAACCTTTTAATTTTGCCACAACCCTAAATATTTGGGGCTTCCCCTGCGGGTCGGGCAATCCGCTGTATCTTTGCTTCGCCAAAAAGGGCTCACAAAGGATGCCGCTCCTATCCCTAAGCCAACTGGGTTCGCAGTATGCATCAATAATAAACTCCCTTGTACATTTCACTGCCTCTCAAACAAGCCCAAGAAACAACCAACTACGCAAGCGCGAAACAATGGTTCACCTCTCAAAATATGCATCACACAAATGTTGATACCTTGAACCACTGGCGAAAAGTACCTCCTCCGAAATGTTGATGGTATGCCTCGATGCCCAAAATACCAACAACATAAACGGGAAGGCTCAACCATGAGGCGAAAATGGTATCCCATAAATCTAGATGGTTCATATTCGCCGAAAAAATCGAAAAAACATTTTGTAAATACCATTTTGTCTGAAATTTAGTACTAAAACATGTCGGTAAAGGTAGTTTTAGCCACCCATACAGCCCATCTCCTATTACACATCGCTACTTTTTTATTGATAATACCACATTACGCAAATGTAAAAGGTATTTACACCACCACATCACTAGTTCAACATTTTGTTGGTGGGCTATCCACACGAAAAATGCATATTCCATACCTAATAATAAATTTAGTATCTTACTAACTATAGGGTTTATAATTCACCTTTGGAATTATAGGAAACAGATTATCAAGCAATATAAAAACTCCTTAAAATTGAAATAAAATGACTACACAAAAAATTGCAGTAACAACAGCAAGCGGAAATTTAGGAAGTACCATTATAAAACACCTAATAAGCGAAATAGGTGCAGAAAATATAGTTGGTATAGCACGCACCCCTGAAAAAGCGAAATCACTTGGCGTTGAAATCAGAAAAGGAGATTATAACAATAAGGAAGATTTTACAGAAGCATTAAAAGGTATTGATGCTGTGCTTCTGGTATCAGGTATGGATCATCCAGATAAACGTATTCAACAACATCGTAATGTAATAGAAGCAGCCAAAAGCAATGGTGTAAAAAAAATAGTTTATACTAGTATATTCGGTGCCGAGGAAGGTAATGCTTTTAGTCCCATTGTGGCAAGTAACCGCCAAACAGAAGAGGATATACGAAACTCGGGCTTACAATGGGCTATTGGGAGAAACGGTATATATATTGAGCCTGATTTACAATATATAGATACTTATACCAAAGAAGGCGGTATAATCAACTGTTCTGGTGATGGACGGTGTGGTTACACTTCGCGCCAAGAATTGGCTTTTGCTTATTTTAAAATGCTAATTAACGATAGCCTAATTGGTGGAACTTATAGTTTATTTGGAGAACCTATTACACAACAAGAACTAGCCAGTGCCATTAATAAGAACTTTGATACTAACTTGGTATACAAAAGCATTTCGGTTACGGACTATGTTAATAATCGCAAAGAAGCCTTGGGCGAATTTATGGGCACAGTAATTGGCGGAATTTATGAAGGGATTAGAACAGGAAAATTTGATGGCATTTCCGACTATCAGAAAGTAACACAACGTAAACACAAATCAATTGATGAAATGATTCAAGAGTTTAAAAATTAATCTTGAATAAAATACCTTGAGAAGAAGGAAAACTAATTTCCTTCTTTTTTATTATAACCAATTAGTACATCAAATAAATAGAGCACAATATCAACATTACAAAAGAAGTAGCTGCATTAATCACAGCTGCTTTTTTAATATCCTGAAAAGTTATTTCCCTTTCATTTTCACCTATATAAGGCTTATCTACCAACTTTCCATGATATACATTCGGGCCTCCAAATCTACAATTTAAAATACCTGCTAAAGCTGATTCAGGATAGCCGGCATTGGGACTTGCATGCTTATGTCCAAACTTAAATATGAAGCTAAAACCTCTGTAACTAAAAGATACAAGCACCATTAATAATGCTGTCAAACGTGCTGGTATATAGTTAGCAACATCATCAACTATGGCAGCAAACTTTCCAAAATAAAAATAGCGCTCACTTTTATACCCAATCATAGAGTCAAGCGTATTAATCATCTTATAAGCAAACATTGCCGGTATACCGCCAATCGCATAATAAAACATTGGTGCTATTACTCCATCGCTAAGGTTTTCGGCTAAAGTTTCAAGAACAGCAGTGCGAATTTCTTGAGCATTTAATTGGCTAGTATCTCTTCCTACTATATAGCTTAGCTGCTTTCTACCCGCTTCTAAACCTTCCAACTCCAACACAGAGTTTACTTTTAAACCTTCCTTTATTAAAGTATGATTAGCTAAGCCATAAAAAACAAACACCGATACTATTACAAGACTAGCTATTGCATGCTGTGCCGAAAACTCTGCTATCAAATAAAAAGCTCCATAACTCAATCCAATTAATAAACTTGTCAATACTGCTCCCTTGGCAAATCTATTCTTTTTAGTATTGAGCTTCTTCTCACCGAAAGCAATACAGTTTCCAAATAGTTTTATAGGATGAGGCCATGAATAGGGATCTCCAATAATAGCATCTAGCATAAAACCTATTAATAAGGCTAGTAAAGGTATATATTCTGTCGACATCATTTGCTTACAAATTCTTTAATGGCATTAGCGCATTGTGTATTATAATCTTCTCCTTGAATTGCCAATCTGAAATAAGACGCATCAAGACCTTCGAAATTTGAAGCTTCGCGTATTAAAAATCCGTAATTACCGATTAAGTAACTCTGCAAATCAGCAGCCTTATGATTGATCAGCTTACATAAAAAGTAATTGGTTTCCGATGGAATTACTTCTATGCCATCAATTGCGTTAACTGTGTTTTGAAATTGAAGTGATTCTTTTTTTAGTTCTTTAGTATCAATTGTAAAGTCATCGAGATGATTAAAAATATAACTACCTGCATCAAGCGCTATACTATTAACACTCCATGGCATTCTATAAGCGGCAACCTTATCTCTGAGAGCTTCATTTGCAATAAAATAGCCCAATCGTAAACCAGGAATAACACATTGCTTAGTCATTGATTTTACTATAAATACATTATCATATTGAGAAATTAAACTAATTGCAGAATTAAAATTATTACACACCTCAGCATAAGCTTCATCAATAACAAAAACCTTTTCCTTATTTTCCTTTAGTAATTCTTCAATGGTATGTATTTGCAGTACTTTACCATCCGGGTTATTAGGATTACCAATCCAAACCAAATTTGCATCAGAATCTTTTACCTTATCTAAATCTGCACTTCTAATTGTTTCAATTGAATGTTTATATAATAGAGGTGCATCATTATACTCTGAAAACGAAGGAATAACAATTAACGACTTCTTACAACTAAAAGCATGTGCAATCAAATAAAATGCTTCAGTTGCACCGTTAGTGATACAAACTGAATTATGAGTTAATCCATATGAATTGGCGACAATTTGCTGCAAATTAATAGCATCAACAACAGGGTAGTTAACTACATTATGTATTGTACTTTCAAGGTAAACTGATAAATTAGTATTTAAACCTCTATACCAAATATTGGAACTAAAGTCTTTCTGAATTAGCTCCTTTATATTAAAGTGTGAATTGCCATGTCCGTTGAGCATTTTGTAATCTTAGTAGTGAGTAATTAAGGGCAACAAAAATATACTTTTATATTGTTAATGACGCAGAAATTACTGAAATTTAATTAGTCATATATTGTAACAAGTTAGAGTCAGTATAGATATTAAATTTGAATAGTATCTATCATAAGTTTATTTACTAAATCATTTTTTATATATTCGCACCACACTCACATTAATTACAACATGCTGCCTAAGAAAAAAACTCGTTTCCCAAAGAAACGGCCCATTAAACTATTGGAGTATATTTTAAGCATAATAGACACTGATAGTATGACTAGATATTTTGTAGCCATATGCTTTGCTGTTTCTGTATTATCTACATTTATAAACATTGCTCTAGACTTACCTCCTAGCTTTACATACATAACTGTAGGGTTCTCTTTTTTTTATGGTACACTATTAGTAATCTGCAAAAGGAACTCAAGTTCAAGACTATGCAAACCATTAATTTTATTATCCGTTTTTAGTGCCATAAATATAGTGTGGTTTACAAATGGTGGCAGCTTAGGACCCACCGTAATTATATTTCAGGCTATTCTTCCCATCTTTCTATTTATTATAAAAATAAAAAACAAAGGACTTATTGTGGTTCTAGCATGGTTAAATATATGTGCACTATTCATTATTGAAATAATCTACCCTGAAACTATAGTTGGATATTCAAATATGACTTTCCGTTTTTATGATGTATTTATAGTTTTTATAATATTCCTACTTATTGAGATACCGATACTATACCTTATTAAAGAACATCTCATAAATGAAAAAGAGAAAGCGAAAAGATCAGAGAAAATCATCTCTTCTTTTCTTGCCAATATGAGTCATGAAATTAGAACTCCAATGCATGCTATTATAGGGTTTTCTGATATTTTAATGGATGACAACATCGATAAATCTACTCAAAACCTTTATCAAAATTTAATTAAAGATAATGGGAATAAACTCCTCAGAATAATTAACAACATGGTAGATGCATCTAAACTTGAATCAAATTCGATAAACGTTCATAAAAAATCGTTCCTGATTAAAAGTACTTTTGATAGATTAAGACAAAAGCACCTATCTCAGATACCAGTTAACAAAACAGTCACAATTGGTTATAAACTACAAAATGAGAATATACTCTTAGAATCAGATGAAAGTATAATATTTCAGATATTATCAAACCTTATTTATAATGCAGTAAAATACACTGAAAAAGGTCATGTAGAATATGGTTTAATTGAAGAAGAAAACAAATATAAACTATATGTTTCTGATCATGGAAAAGGAATTTCTGAAGAAGCTAAAAAAAGGATTTTCGACCGTTTTTCTATTGATGAAACCATTCATATTAATACCAATGATGGAGTTGGTTTAGGTTTAGCTATTTGCAATGGGCTTACTACTTTATTGAAAGGGAAAATAGAACTAGACTCTTCTCCTGAAAAGGGAAGTACTTTTTACATAGTCCTAGATAAGGAATAAATTTTTCAATCCTGTTAAAATAATATTTGCAGTAGCAACAACATTTTTTGCATTGTGCTGTTTAGATAAAAACACTTAAAGATAAACAAATGAATAAGAATAATATTGACGTAACTTTTGCCGGAAACCCGGTAACTTTAGTTGGAAACGAAATAAAAGTAGGCGATGTAGCTCCAGATTTTACTGTATTAAAAGGGGACTTAACACCTGCTAAATTATCAGATTATAAAGGGAAAGTAGTTGTATTAACTGTATACCCATCTATTGATACAGGAGTTTGTGCTGCTCAAAATCGCAAATTTAATGTTGCCGCAAACGAATTAGAAGATACAGTAGTACTTTCTATTTCATGCGATTTACCATTTGCACAATCAAGATTTTGCGGTGCCGAAGGCCTAGAGAACATTATCACTCTGTCTGATCATAAAGATTTAGATTTTGGTGCTAAATATGGTTTTGTTGTAGAGGAACTACGTTTACTAGCTAGAGGTGGTGTGGTTGTAGATAAAGATGGTGTTGTAAAATACGTTGAGTATGTATCAGAGATAACTGATGAGCCTAATTTTGATAAAACTTTAGAAGTTGTAAAATCACTTTTATAAAACCTAAAGACTCGATAAAACATCAAGCTCTTTCTCCTAATTTGGAGAAGGAGCTTTTTTATTATCAACAAGCAAGCAAACTGTTGCATCCCCTGTAACATTAACCACTGTACGCATCATATCAAGAATACGGTCCACAGGTAATATTATAGCAATCCAAGCAGGATTTAGCCCTACTGACTCAAGCACAACCATAAGCATTACCAATCCAGCACTAGGTATTGCAGCTGAGCCAATACTTGCCAAAGTTGCTGTTAGCACAACCGCCATTTGCTGTCCCAAGCTTAAATCAATCATATGAATTTGGGCTAAAAATATTACTGCAACCGCCTGATACAGGCTTGTTCCATCCATATTAATAGTAGCACCAATGGGTAAAACAAAACTTGCTGTTCTTTTATCCACTTTCAAGTTATCTTCTACACACTCTAATGTGACTGGTAAGGTGGCCGCACTTGAACTTGTTGAAAATGCTAAGGCTTGCGCAGGACTAATACCAACAAAGAAATCTTTAAACTTGAATGAGCCCCTTAGTAGTTTTAACAAGCTTGGATAAAGAATAAAGGCCATAATAAATAAACCTCCTGACACGGTTAATGAATACCATGTTAAACCTTTGAATAACTCTAAAACTTTTGATGGATCATCGCCAGCAATATCATTTACAACACCTGCCATTAGTGCAAAAACAAAAAGAGGAGATGCTTTCATTACGAAGTCAATCATTTTAACAAATGCTTCTGTTACCCCCTCTACTAAACTAATTACAGGTTTCGCTTTTTCCTTATCAATGTACAATAAGGCCACACCAAAAAATATGGCAAAAAAGATGATTTGCAGCATAGATCCATTCCCAGATAAGGAATTAAATATATTAACTGGGATGATATCTACCAATGGTTGAAGAGGACCTGATTCTTCATTAAGACGATTCTTAAATTTTTCATCTAACTCTTTATCTATGGAATTTTCCACTTGCCTTTTATCAAGCAAATATGCTTTATAAACCTCATTATTCACTAAAGATTTATTCTCTATTATTTCAATTCCATTTTCATTGGCCCACCCTTCATAAGCAATTCTATTTTCTACTCTAACGTCTTCTGATAAGGTTTTTCCTGGTGAAAATACATTAACTAATATCAAACCTACTGACACTGCAGTTATTGTAGTAATTAAATAAAAACCGAGAGTCTTCACCCCCATTTTTCCTAAATCCTTGGGATTTCCAAGGCCAACAATACCACCAATTACTGAGAACAATATTAACGGAATGGCTATTAATTTTAATAATGCAATAAAAATATCTCCCCAAGGAGAAATCCAGTTATTGGTAAAAGAACTCCACCCCATGTAGCTTGACAAAACAGCCCATATAATTCCGAAAATGAGTGCAACAATAATTTTAATATATAGAGGAATACTTTTTAGCATTTAAACAAATTAGAAGATGAATAATTATAATGAAAAAAGCCTACTATAAAGTAGGCTTTGCAAAAGTATAATAAATTAATTATTGATACATCTTATTGAGATAAATCATATCAACCATTACCATAGCTGCCATAGCTTCAACTATTGGCACAGCACGTGGCAATACACACGGATCATGTCTTCCCTTAACCGTAGACACAATCTCCTCTCCTTGTTTATTCACAGTATTTTGTTCTTTTAAGATTGTTGCAATTGGCTTAAAAGCAACATTCATATAGATATCTTCACCATTGGTAATTCCACCTTGAACTCCTCCTGAACGGTTTGTTTTAGTTCTTACCTCGTCACCATCCATAATAAACTCATCATTATGCTGTGACCCTTTCATTTCAGCAGCCTTGAAACCCATCCCGTAATCAAAACCCTTTACAGCATTAATTCCTAGCATAACTTTACCCATTTCTGCATGAAATTTATCAAAAACAGGTTCTCCAAGTCCAACTGGTGAATTCTTAATTACACAACTAATTACTCCACCAACAGAATCCTTATCTTGTCGTACTTTATCAATATACTCAATCATTTGCTCTGCAACCTCCGCATCAGGGCATCGCACAATATTATCCTCAGTTTTAGATAAATCAAGTTCTGTATATGGTTTCTCAAGTTTTAATGTACCTACCTGAGATGTATATGCTGATATTTCAACATCATAACTTTTTAGAACCAATTTAGCTATTGCACCAGCAACAACTCGTGCAATGGTTTCACGTGCAGAAGATCTACCTCCACCACGGTGGTCTCTTATTCCATATTTCTGCTGGTAAGTATAATCTGCATGAGAAGGACGGTATACATCTTTTATATTTCCATAATCCTTAGAGCGTTGATCCGCATTCCAGATAACAAAACCTATTGGAGTTCCGGTTGCTTTGCCATCTAATATACCGGAAAGAATTTCTACTTTATCTTTTTCATCCCTAGGTGTAGTAATCGCACTCTGCCCTGGTCTGCGTCGATTTAATTCTGCTTGAATAAAATCAAGATCAATATCGATTCCAGGCTTCACACCTTCTATAACACCACCTACAGCTTTTCCATGAGACTCACCAAAAGAAGTGAGTTTAAAAAATTGTCCAAATGAATTTCCGGCCATCAGTTATTTCTTTTAATAATTTGTATCAGTATAACTACTGTATATGATTAATGTCACAAAAATAGAAAAGAATTTGGGATTACCCCTAAGTAAGAGACATTAGCTTACTATAAACAAAAAAAGAGTGCATAAGCACCCTTTTTTTATATCATTTTATGTATGAATTATGAACATCCACAACCGCCTGAACCTGAACCATCAGATCCACAAGATGCTGTATCACAACCACCACCGGCAGTATCTCCACAACCACATCCTGAACCACAACCGCCACCACCGACAGCAGCAACTAATTCACTCTCTGTAGCTTCACGAACTTCTAATACAGATCCTGAGAAAAATAAATCATCTCCAGCTAAAGGATGATTAAAATCCATTTTTACAGTTTCGTCAGTAATCTCTAATACGATACCATTTAAACGATTTCCCTGAGCATCTTGCATAGGAACAACATTTCCAACTTTAATTAAGTCTTCGTCAATTGCTCCTTCTACCTCAAATATATTCTTTGGAATATCAACTTTTGCTTCTTCATTAATTTCTCCGTAACCAGCAGCACTAGGAATCTCAAAATTATATTCAGAACCAGCAGTTAAACCCTCTAATTTCTCTTCAAACATAGGAAGCATTTTTCCTGTTCCGAAAACAAATTCTAAAGCATTTTCTGGAGTTGTTTCTTCTACTAACTCTCCATCTGCAGCGTTTGTACGTAGAGCGTATGTAAGCTTTACGAAACTATTTCTTGTAATTTCCATATCTTATTTTATTTATTTTCAATAATCATTAAGTTTACAAAGTAAGGTAGATTTTTACTGATTACAAAACAACCAATGTAAAAAAGACTTAAAAATCCGTTTTTATTCCATAATTTTTTATAGGATTTAAAACTTCATTTTCTACTTTTGCGTTAAGCATATGTTTAACTTTAAAAATAGCGTCACCAAAGAATTCATGAAGAACAAAGTTGTTATAATTACTGGAGCCTCTTCAGGTATAGGCCTAGCTCTCGCTAAAGAGTTTGCTAAACAAGGTGCTAAGGTTGCTCTAGCAGCTCGATCGTCGCAGAAATTGGCTACTATTTCCGAAGAATTAACTTCAATTGGATGTGATAATATTGTTGTAACTACTGATGTAAGTATAGAGAATGATTGCAAACACCTAATCGACGCTACTGTATCTGCCTTTGGTAAAATTGACATACTGATAAATAATGCTGGTATTTCAATGCGAGCACTTTTTAAAGATGTAGAGATAGATGTATTAAAGCAATTGATGGATGTAAATTTTTGGGGAACGGCTTACTGCTGTAAATATGCTCTACCATATTTATTAGAATCAAAAGGATCTATTACAGGCATATCTTCAATTGCTGGCTATATTGGCTTACCTGGAAGAACTGGATACTCTGCAAGTAAGTTTGCCATGCATGGTTTATTAGAAACAATTAGAGTAGAAAATCTTAAAACGGGATTACATGTATTAATTGCAGCTCCAGGCTTTACTGCTTCAAATATCAGAAAAACCGCATTAACTAATAATGGAAGTCAACAGGGATCCACTCCTCGTAAAGAGAGTAAAATGATGAGTGCCGAAGAAGTTGCTATTTCAATTATTAAAGCTATCAAGAAAAGGAAGGAAACTATTGTACTAACCTTTCTAGAAGGAAAACTTACCGTATTTCTGAAAAAATGTATGCCAAGACTATTGGATAGATTGTCGTTCAAACATATGTCTAAAGAAGAAAACTCTCCGTTCTAATATAGAAAATAAACTCTAAGCTTTATTCATCATAAAAACAGAAAATGCAACAATTACCAATACAACAATTGCGGCTCCTGCAATTTTATTTAACCACCAAAGTCTTCTTAAGTTAATTTTTGAACGAAAAAGATTAATAACCGACGTCAGCATAAACCACCATATAGTAGCTCCTAAAAACACCCCGCCAATTAACATTACATGTTCTGGCAATCCACCATCTTCTTTCACCACTTCAAAAAATGCAAACCATGCCAAAAATAGGCCTATGGCTAGCGGATTTGATATTGTTAGAAAAAAAGTGGAAATAAAGTCCTGAAATAAAGAACTCTTCACTTTTTTCTGTTTTCGTAATTCCACGGCCGGATTACTCATAAAAATGCTAATGCCTAAGCCTATCAAAACAAGAGCTCCAAATATCTGTATGAATAACTCATACTTTGTAACAAAACCTAATATATAAGAAATACTAAAACTTGCTATAATTGCATATATAGTATCGCTAACTACGGCACCTAAGCCTGAAATAAATCCAGATAATTTTCCCTTATTAAGAGTACGCTGAATACAAAGAACACCTATTGGTCCGAGTGAAACTGAAGCTAAAAATCCAACTATAATTCCGTCTGATAAAAAATTTAACGACATTGATTTGTGCTAATAATTTAAGCCGAACTAATACACGTCAGCTTTATTAAATATTCGGTTTTGTTAAAACAAAGGTACGTTAAAACTTAAATTTTGGTGCAAGATATCGTTAAACTTTAATTTGAATTAATCCACAAAGCTTAATATCCCCTTAAAGCACTTAGATCAGATAATGTGTTAACTTGTACATTATCAAATCATCTAATGATACAAGTATAATCAAAAAATCTCACCATATATTTTTGTAATCTTGAACAGAATATCATAGATTGCCAATTGAATATTAACATTGAATTAACATTTAAATAATATATAAAAAACATAACTAGTTGCGCTTTACAATATGTTTGCAACGCAAAATTAAAACAATATTAACTTAATTTTAATGGACAATATTTATTTAATTATGGTAGTGGTGCTCTTCGCACTCGCCATTTCTGATTTGGTTGTAGGTGTTAGTAATGACGCTGTAAACTTCTTGAATTCTGCTATAGGATCTAAAGCAGCTTCATTTAAAGTAATTATGATTGTTGCAGCTGTAGGTATACTGGTAGGTGCAACTACTTCGAGTGGAATGATGGAAGTAGCCCGAAAAGGAATTTTTAACCCAAACCTATTCGCTTTTAGTGATATCATGTATATCTTTTTAGCGGTTATGCTTACCGATGTTTTACTTCTTGATCTCTTCAACACCTTTGGTATGCCAACGTCAACCACTGTATCGATAGTTTTTGAACTATTAGGTGCAGCTATTGCATTGGCTATTATTAAAGTTTCAAATGATCCGAGTACATCACTAAGCGAATATATAAACACAGCAAAAGCCCTTGCTATTATTAGTGGAATATTATTATCTGTAATTGTAGCCTTCAGTGTTGGAGCTATTGTTCAGTACATTACCCGTTTAATATTCTCATTTAATTATCAAAACCGACTTAAGTATATTGGTGCTGTATGGGGAGGTGTTGCAATTACTGCAATTACATACTTTATACTTATTAAAGGAGCAAAAGGCGCTTCTTTCATGACTTCTGACACAAAGGAATGGATTAACAATAATGCTTTAATTATCATTGGTGTTTCTTTTGTAGCTTGGACCGTATTGTTACAAATATTCAGAGCTTTATTTAAATTAGATATATTAAAGTTTACTGTATTGGTAGGAACATTTGCACTTGCAATGGCCTTTGCTGGTAACGACTTGGTTAACTTCATTGGGGTTCCGTTAGCTGGTTTAGAATCATACGGCTTCTATAAAGCTGCAGGCAATGTAGACCCAACAACTTTTAAAATGTCTGCCCTAGCCGGAAAAGTAGCAACTGATACCTATTTATTGGTAATTGCAGGTATTATAATGGTGATTACACTTTGGACCTCTAAAAAAGCTAAAGCAGTTGTTAAAACTTCGTTAGATCTTAGCCGTCAACAAGAAGGTGATGAAAGATTTGGCTCATCGTTTTTTGCTCGTTCAATTGTTCGATCATCAATTAATGCATCAAATTCTATCAACACAATTATCCCAAAACCAATAAGTAACTTTATTGCGAAGCAATTTGACTCAACAAAATACGAAGAACAGCGTATTGCATTAGGGAAAGATGCACCTGCTTTTGATATGATCAGGGCAACAGTAAACCTTGTTGTTGCAAGTATATTAATTGCAATGGCAACTTCTTACAAACTACCATTATCAACAACATACGTTACATTTATGGTAGCTATGGGTACATCTTTAACAGATGGTGCATGGGGACGTGAAAGTGCTGTATATAGAGTTACTGGGGTATTATCTGTAATTGGAGGTTGGTTCTTTACTGCTTTCTCGGCATTTACTGTGGCATTCATTATTGCTAACATTATAAATCTTGGTGGTGTTTTTGCAATCTTTGCGCTTATTGTTGTAGCTGGATACATTATGTACCGAACACATCTAATTTCAAAAAAGAGCACAGCAAAAACTACTGAAGTATCAGAATTTGAAATTGAAGAAATAGATGGACCTATTGAAGCGGATAAAATACTTGATACATGTAAGACTACCGTTACAACATCTCTAAATAAAATCCTTAATATCTATGTTAAAACATTTAAGGATTTTGAAAATGAGGATAGAAAAGAACTTAGAGAAAAGAAGAAAAAAGTTAATAACTCGAACAAAAAAATAAAGAAAGTAAAAGATAATATTTACCAAACAGTTAAAAAACTGCAGGATAATGAAATCGATTCTAGTCTTTATTATGTACAGGTAATTGATTATTTAAGAGAAACGGCACATGCCATTACATTTATTGTAACACCTCTTTATAATCACATCGATAACAATCATTCAGTATTTTCTGAAGAGCAGTTTAAAGACCTTAACGAGTTAACTGAAAGCATTAAGGATCTTCTAAAAAGAGCAATCAACATAATCAATAACGATGATTATGAGGATTTAAATGACTTTACTGAAGCAATTCAGCTCAAAATTGAAGACTTAAGAGAAATGCGTAAGAAACAGTTAAAACGCATCAGAAAAGAAAAGTCAGGAACAAAAAATAGTATGTTATATCTTAACATATTGCACGAAACTCAGAATATGATTTTACACGTGAACAACCTTGTAAAATCACAACGTGATCTTGTAAATTATAAAAAATAATTCCAAGTAGATGTGGATATTCTTGGGAGGGTATATCCACATCTATTTTAACACATTTCAGAGTAACCAATTGTACTAACCGGTACAAGTCCTATTAATTAATTAGGTCAATTAATCGAAATTACACATCAGGAAAATTCCTAAAATGAAAAAACAATTATTTGTGACAATACTTGTCACGCTAGTATCCGTATTTGCTTTCGGTCAAGAAGGCATTGAACTCAACAAAAAATCAGAGTACGCCCTACCCGAAACAAAAGATGTTAACCTTAACGATATGATTGTTCCTAAAGAATGGAATGAACGTATTAAGATCTCAGGTTACATGCAATTAAGAAACAATGATTTCTACCAATCAAATGTGGACCTAACATGTCCTCAATGTGACAGAACGTATGGTGGCAACACCGGTTTCTCGTTACGTCGAATGCGCTTAAAAGTAACTGGTAGAATACATGAAAGAGTTTATTTTTACCTTCAATCAGATTTTGCTTCTGATGGTAAAAACCTAGGTCAATTGCGTGATGCTTACGCAGATATCTACCTTACTAAGGATGAAACATGGAGAATTAGAGCCGGACAAAGTAAAATCCCTTATGGATTTGAAAACCTACAATCATCACAATACCGTTTAGGTCTTGATAGAAATGACCCTTTAAATAGTGCGGTTAAAGATGAGCGTGATATGGGTGCCTTTGTTTATTGGACGTCTACAAAGAATAGAGCAATCTTCCCAGCCCTAAAAAAGATGGGTTTAAAAGGATCAGGAGACTATGGTAACCTAGGTTTTGGTATGTATAATGGTCAAAGAGCTAACACATACTCAGGAAACGGTAGTTACCACTATGTGGCTCGCTTCACATGGCCTTTCCAACTTAATAATGGACAATTTATGGAAGCTGGTATTCAAGGGTACACAGGTAAATATACTGTTACCGATGTAAGTGATTCTGATATTAAAGTAAAAGGCACTGATATTAATGCCCTAAACCATGAGTTTAATGATCAGCGAGCTGCAGTAACTTTTATTGTTTACCCACAACCTTTTGGGTTTCAATCTGAATTCAACATTGGTCAAGGTCCTGAGTTTGATCCTGAAACAAATACAATTGACACACAAGATTTAATTGGTGGATATGCTCAATTAATGTATCAATTTAAAGGTAAAAGAAAACACAATTGGTGGTTAATGCCATTTTGTAGAGCTCAATATTATGATGGCGGTAAAAAGTTTGAGACAGATGCTAGAAGCTATACTGTTAAAGAATTAGAGCTTGGTATTGAGTGGTCTCCATTCCCTGCCCTTGAATTAAATACAACCTACACATTCTCAGATAGACGCTACGAAGATTCTTCAACAATTGGAAACCATCAAGATGGTCAACTATTAAGAGTACAGTTACAAATAAATTATTAAGAAATACCCTATAACTAGAAAGGCAATCCAATTTGGATTGCCTTTTTTATTTCCTTATTTCACAATATGTTATAAAAAGTAAAAAGCCGATTCATTTAATTGAATCGGCTTTTTAAATCTATTTTGTTATTAAATTAATGTCATTCATTAATTGTTCTTTATACGACTTACCAATTGGGATTACTTTTGAACCCATTTCAGTCTTTATAACAACTGAATTATCTTCTATTACTCGAATCTTACCTATATTAACAATAAAAGAACGATGCACCCTTACAAACTTATCTGAAGGCATTTTTTCAGAAATAGCTTTCATTGTAAAGTGAATAGTAAACTTATCCTTAAATGTATTTACTACTACATAATTCTCTAGAGCTTCTATCCATAAAATATCTTCATATTTCACGCGAACTAGAGATGAGTTATTTTTTATGAATATTTCAGAGTTACTTTTTGAAATATCATCTTTCTTTTCGGTATTCTCTTTAGCCTTACTTACCGCTTTAATAAAACGCGGATAGCTTACTGGTTTTAATAAGTAATCGGTTACATTATATTCATAAGACTCTAATGCGTACTTTTCTTTAGAAGAATAAATAATTACCTGAGGTAATACATTTAAAGTCTTTAATAAATCGATACCTGTCATATCAGGCATCTCAATATCTAAAAACAATAAGTCAATTCCGTCCGAATTTTTTCCATTCAAATAATTAATTCCGTCAACAGCATTGTCATAAGTTCCCACTAAGTTAAGGTCTCCAGATTTCTCTATAAATTCAGCTATAACCTTAGTTGAAAACTTATCATCATCGATAATAATACAGTTCATATAGCAATTTTTTTTCTTTAAAGCATATATTAGACTTATGTCTAAAGGGCCTTAAGTTGGTTAATTTTTACGCCAGATAATTTACAACATTAATCATCAATTATCTAACGAATATCGTTTTTTTTTACATATTTATCACTAAATATCTCTTCTCTTGTATTCTTCAACAATGGCTTCTGATCGTTTAATTGAAGATTTCAGCCAATCAAACTTTATTGATTCTCGCTCAGCCTCTGATAGTTGCCAATTTACATCATTAGCTCTAATTTGATGCGATAGGTGTTGCAACATTAAAGCTGCACATACTGAAATATTAAAACTCTCAGTAAACCCATACATTGGTATCTTTACGAATTCATCAGCTTCTTGTTTCACAATATCTGAAATTCCTGTTAATTCTGTACCAAAAACAAATGCTGCCTTACCTTTTGTAACATCAAAATCATAAAGCTCAACATCGTTTGTATGTGGTGTTGTTGCAACAATTCTGTACCCATCTGCCTTTAACTTCTCAATAGCGGACAAGGTATTGTTTTCATGCTCATTATATTTATGCATAGTCACCCATTTTGATGAGCCTAAAGCAACATCTCTACTAACCGTATATTCGTTTGTATTTTCAATAATATGAACATCTTGTATACCAAAACAATCACACGATCTTAACACAGCACTAGCATTATGGGCTTGATATATATCCTCTAAAACAACGCTGATATATTTTGTTCTTTCATTTAAAACTCTATCAAAAAGTTCTTTTCTATTATCTGTAATATATTGCGATAAGAACTCATTTATATTTTCATCCATAAATTGTAACAATACGCATTAAAATAAAATTTGCGCTAATTTATCATTTCTTCATGAGGAAACCGCAATTATTATAGGGCATCTAACAAAATTTAATAATTAATTCTTATAAATTCGATTTGCCCCCTAATAAAATAGGGCCATCCCTTACAATTTTGAAAAAAAAAAGAGAGTACTAATAGTACTCTCTTTTGTATTTCTTTCTTAACAGAAAACTAGTTAACAGCGTCACTTAGTTCGCTACCAGCTTTAAATTTAACCACTTTTTTAGCAGCAATTTGAATTTCTTTACCCGTTTGAGGGTTTCTTCCTGTTCTAGCACTTCTCTCAGAAACTGAGAAAGATCCAAAACCGATAAGTGAAATTCTATCTCCACCTTTAAGTGCATCGCTAGTTACGTTAATAAATGAGTCTAAAGCTTTTTTTGCATCAGCTTTAGTTAAACCTGAATTCTCTGCGATAGCGTCAATCAATTGAGCTTTGTTCATGATAACTTATAAATTAATAGGGTTAACAACTAGATTCACTAAAATTTGCATTACAAATATAGAGTAATTATAGTCTCATCCAAATCTAACGGCATAAAAAATGCCTATTTTAAAGGGATACAGTAGTTTTTTAACATTTCACCCCTATAAACACTAGCTTCTAATTCGTTGATATTCTAACACATAAGAAACAAGAAGTAATTATCTATTTTTTAACAATTAAAATTACTTTTTCATACTTTTTTAGACTACTAACACTGATTTACTTCAGTTGTAGTATCTAATCTATGAATTTCCACCCTATTCATACTTTTATATCCTTTTATCTTTATATTTGCAATCTTTTAAAGATATTACAATGCATTATAATAAACTCAACAAAGAACAACTCATTCATAAAATTGAGACTGAAACTTTTAATAGAATAACAATTTCTTTTTACAAATATGTAAGTATAGATAATCCCGAAAATTTGAGAGATGAACTATTCATTAAATGGAACGAACTTTTATGTTTAGGACGAATTTATATAGCAGAAGAAGGTATTAATGCTCAAATGAGTATACCCGAATATAATATAGATACATTTAAAAATTTACTTAACTCCTATAAGGAATTCAAAGATATTCCTTTTAAAATTGGAGTTGAGCAGAGTCAATCTTCATTTTATAAGTTGCAAATTAAAGTACGCAAACAAATTGTTGCAGATAACCTAGATAAAGGCGAATATGATGTTACAAATGTTGGAAAGCACTTGAATGCCAAGGAGTGGAATGATGCAATGGATAAAGGTGCTACAATTGTAGATATGAGGAACTTCTACGAAAGTGAAATTGGCCATTTTAAAAATGCTATTTTACCAGATGCCGAAACCTTTAGTGAGGAATTACCTATGGTACTCAATCAATTAAAAGGCAAAGAGGACGAAAAGGTATTGCTGTATTGTACTGGAGGAGTGCGCTGCGAAAAAACAAGTGCCTATTTAAGAAACTTTGGTTTTAAAGATGTAAATCAATTACACGGAGGGATAATTGACTATGCAAAACAAATAAAAGAGCAGAATTTACCTAATAAGTTTATTGGAAAAAACTTTGTTTTTGATAACCGATTAGCAGAAAAAATTACAGATGATGTAATTAGTAAATGCCATCAATGCGGCGATGCATGTAATACTCATATTAATTGTAGTAATGTTAGGTGTAATATATTACTAATTCAATGCCCCAAATGTGCTAAAAAATATTCCGATGCTTGTTCCGAGAAGTGCATGGAGTATGTATTAGCGGATGCTCAAAAAAAGGCAGAATTGGACAAACTACATAATTATAGACCTATTAAAAGATACTTTAAGTCTACTTCTAAAATATAGAAGTAAAAACCAACCTATCCTTTTTCTTTTCCATATACACAAATATGATAATGGTGTTTCTTTGAATTTATTCTATTTTTGAATTTGAAACTTCGAAATTCAAAAATGAAAATTCTACATACTGCCGATTGGCATATTGGCAAAAAATTAGAGAACTTCTCACGATTAGCAGAACAAAAAGATGTTTTATCAGAAATTTGCGCTATTGCTGACGAAGAGGATGTTAATGCAATAATTATTGCCGGTGATTTATTCGATAACTTTAACCCGGCTTCAGAGGCTACAGAGTTGTTTTTTAAAACGCTCAAAAACTTATCTAATAATGGTAACAGACCCGTAATTGCAATATCTGGCAACCATGATTCTCCGGAGCGTATCGAATCACCCGATTCTTTAGCACGTGAGTGTGGTATTGTTTTTATGGGATTCCCGCATTCTAAACCAAATACTTTTTCGTTAGAGAGCGGTCTATCTCTTATAAAAACTGAGCCTGGATTTCTGGAATTTAAAATACCCAATTGTATTGAGCCCTTAAGAGTTATTGCAACTCCATATGCCAATGAGCATAGAATTAAAACCTATTTGAACCAAGAATCTAAAGAGCAAGAGTTACGTGATTTTCTATCAGAACATTGGAATAGTTTATACAATGCACATTGTGATTCAAAGGGGGTTAACATTTTAGCTACCCATCTATTTGTTATCCCGCAAGGTTCTGAAGTAAAAGAAGAAGCCGAAGACGAAAAACCAATTGTGCATGTTGGAGGTGCGCAAGCTATTTACACAAAAAATTTCCCTCCGGAAATTCAATATGTTGCTTTAGGTCATTTGCATAGAAATCATAATATAGGAACAGACAAACAAGCTATAGTATATTCAGGCAGTCCTCTATCCTATTCGTTTGCAGAGGCAAATCAGCAAAAATACGTTTCAATAATAAATGTAAAAGCAGGAGAGCAAGCCAAAGTAAACCATATACCCTTGAAAAAAGGGAAAAGATTACTCCGCTTAAAGGCCGAAAATATTACCGATGCGGTTGATCAATTGAGTGCAAATCAGGATTCATTAATTGAGCTAACGATAAAAAGTGATACTTATTTAACGGCTGCAGACAGAAAGTTACTAAATGAGAGTCATCCGAACATCATTACTTTAATACCAATGGTAAATATTACCAATAGCGACAATGATTTAGAACAAAAAACTATTAATCCTACATTAGAGAGAGTTCAGTTATTTAAAGATTACTTTGAGCATGTGCATGGAAACAAACCTAATGATGAAATAATAGACCTATTTAACGAAGTTATCTCCAATAATAGCAGCAATATATGATTCCAATAAAACTAAGCATTGAAGGTTTGTATTCTTACCAATCCAAACAAACCATAAACTTCGAAACTCTCACATCAGATAAGTTATTCGGTATTTTTGGAAGTGTTGGAAGTGGTAAATCATCCATATTAGAGGCTATTACATTCTGTTTATATGGTAAAACTGATCGTTTGTTACAATCTGGCGATAATCGTAACTACAATATGATGAACCTTAAATCGAATCAAATGTATATTGAATTTGATTTTTGGGCTGGAGATAATAATACTAAGTTCAGGTCGGTTGTAAGTGCTAAAAGAAATTCAAAAAGGCATGAAGATGTAAAGAAAATTGATCGTATAATTTACCAACATATTAATGGTGAGTTTACACCTATATCAAGTGAAGAACTTGAGAAAATACTTGGATTAAGCTACGATAACTTTAAGCGTACCATAATAATCCCGCAAGGGAAATTTCAGGATTTCCTACAACTTGGTGATACGGAGCGAACCAGAATGATGAAGGATTTATTTAACCTTGAAAAGTTTGAGCTAGCTCCTAAATTAAGAGGGATAGAATCGGATAACCTCAGCAAACTTCAAATTACAGAGGGGCAATTAAAGCAACTTGAAGAAGTTAACGAAGAAAGAGTAAACCTTAAACATGAAAAACTAGATAAGGCAAACAAAGAATTATTAGCTATTAATAAGAGTTTTACCAAGGCTGAAGTTGATTTAAAGGAGTTTGATAAACTAAATGAACTGTTCAGAAAACTTAATGCGAGTACAGAAAAACTCAATGAACTTGAAAAACGTAAAAGTTTTTTTGATGAACTAAAAATAAGACTTCAGAATATAGAATATTGTAATACGCATTTTAAAAACAACATTAATTCTGCCATTGTACATAAAAACAGAATTGACAGTTTAAATTCGAGTATTGATAAGGATACTCACCTACAAGCTAACCTTATCAAAAAAGAAACAATTGCCAGTGAATCATTAAAACTAAGCAAAGAAAAACATGAGAAAATTGATACTCTCAAAAAAGAAACTGAGCAATTTCTCAAGCTAATTGAAATACAAAAATACAAGTCGCAAATAACATCAAATAAGGAACGACTAAGTAATGGAAAAAAAGCTGTTGAAGGTACAACAGAGCTTTTGAGTAAAGTTAACCTTGATATTGAGCACACCGAGAGAGAACTTGATTTACTTAAAAAGCAATTGCCAAATTTAAATGAATTGAGTAATGCTGCCGAATGGCATGCAAAAAACAATCAGATTAAAACGGAAATACTTGATCTAAAAAAAGAAGATGATGCGATTAATATAGAGCTTAAATCTGCTACAACAAAAGCTCAAGAAGCAATTGATAATCTAAAACTTGACATTCCATTAGAAAACTGGCAAAAAGATATTGAAGCACTTAAAAATGTAAGATTAGTAAAGTTAAACTCACTTAGAGACGAGTTTAACAATATGCAAGTTCAACAAAAACTCATCTCCTATTCAGAACATCTTCATGAAGGGGATAATTGCCCATTGTGTGGCTCAATAGAGCATCCTAACCCAATCAAAGAAGGGAATATTCGCGAAGAATTAGAAGCCCTTAAGTTATCGTTAGAATCAGAAGAACAATATATAGCAGCCTTGGATGATTTTATTAAATTGATGCTCTCTATCCAATCCGAAAAAACTATTCTGCAAAAGCAATTAGAACGCACTAACGAAAAGAAATGTAATATTGAGAATAAGTTAAAGGAACATGCTACCCTAGTTTATAAAAGCTACCAAAACATAAAACAACTCAATGATGCTCAAGATAAACTTGAACAAGACGAAAAACTAATTAAAGCAAAGGATAGCTTATTAAAGGAATATCACAACAAAAGAATACAGCTTACAAATAATAAAGAAAAGTATGTTAATGCACTACATAAAATAGAAACTGAACTTGAAAAGTATTCTCAATCGGCATCACTTTTAGAGCAACAAATTGATGAGCAATTCCTTAATCAACATAAAGCTTTTGATTCAGCATCCTTACAGCAGAAGTATGACTTAATGACGGAGGAAATTGTCAATATTGAAAACCAATATAAACGTGACTTAACTAATTTAGAGCAAATAAAACTAGAACTTGAAAAAGTAAGTGCTGTTTTAAGTACTAATAAAAAGTCGCTTAATAAAGAGGAAATACTGCTTACTGATATTAATAATGCGCTACAGGTGGCTGTAACAAACTCTCCCTTTAAATCAATTAGCGATGTAAAAGCAATTCTTGCTGATAAATTAGATATTACTTCTTCCAAAGAAGAACTCAATCAATATATCAGAAACTCTGAGATACTTAAAAATGAGCTCGACCTTTATAAAACCGAGATAGGTAATAAGGAATATAATAAAGAGAAGCACAAATTGGTAAAAAATGAGTTTGATAATATTAAACAAAAGCAAAATGAATTATTTAGTTTAAAAGGAACGCTTGAAAACCAGTTTTCGGAGTTAAAGAAATCCTTGGCCCAAAAAGAAGCTCTGCAAAAAGAGAACAGTCAATTAAAACAACGTAATGAAAACATCAACACACTTAAAAAACTATTCAAAAGTAGTGGTTTTGTAAACTACGTATCTTCAGTATATCTTCAAAATATTTGTGCCGCAGCTAACGATCGTTTCTATAAAATGACACGTCATAATTTGAGCCTTGAGCTGAACTCAGAGAATAACTTTGAGGTAAGAGACCACCTTAATGGTGGTAAAGTAAGAAATGTAAAAACTCTATCTGGAGGACAAACTTTTCAGGCTGCATTGGCATTGGCCTTAGCTTTATCTGATAACATTCAGTCTAAAAATCAATCTAAACAAAATTTCTTTTTCTTAGATGAAGGATTTGGTTCCTTAGATAAAGCTGCTTTAGATATGGTATTTAATACGCTTAAAGGTTTGCGTAAGGAAAACCGTATTGTTGGTGTTATCTCACATGTAGAGGAGCTAAAACAAGAGATTTCAAACCATTTACGCATCACCCAAAATCAAGAAGATGGCAGTTATATAAATTGTAGTTGGGAAGAGTAATTGGGTAGTCCTAAAGTAGGGCTATTCTTCAGTGTAATAGCCCTGACTATAATTATACCCATATCCATAACCGCTACCATATCCATTGGTAACTCTGTTTCTCATTTTCTTAATATCCAAATCGTTTAACAATACCCCAATATTATTAATCCCTTCATGGGTAGCATGTTGCAATGTATGTGCAAAAATATCTTTAATTGAATGATTGTGACGCGCCATAAATACAAGAGTATCTGATTTTCGAGCCAACAAATAAGGGTCAGAAACAATTCCCATGGGAGGAGAATCTAATATAATTATATCAAATCGCTCTCTTAATTCTTTCAGCAATTGATCTGTGCGTGGTGAACTAATTAGCTCCGATGGATTTGGTGGATTTACCCCAGAGGATATGATGGTGAGATTATCAATTCCATGATTATTCTCTAATAATATATCGTCCAAGTTAACTTTGTTAATCAAGTATTCTGAAGTACCATCAACGCCTGTTAGGTCTAACATTCGTGACAAACCAGGTTTACGCATATCAAATCCAACAAGTACTGTTTTCTTTCCCGACAGGGCAAACACAGACGCTAAGTTTAAAGAACAGAAGGTTTTTCCCTCACCTGGTATAGAAGAAGAAATCGTGATAACAGGTGACTTCACATCTCCAATTAGATACTCAAGCCGTGTTCTCACTCTCCTAAACGATTCCGTTACTGAAGATTGTGGGCGACTACTCACTATATTATACTCCGGTCTTGAACTATGCAATACTTGTCCTATAACCGGGTAAGAAGTCATTTTTTCAACATCCTCAATGCTAGATATTTTTTTATCTAATAACTGACGGATTACTAAAAACAACAATGGTAATAATAAACCTATAATAAAGGCTTTTTTGTAGTTACCCTGAATATTTGGAGAAACCATACCTCCATTTCGTGCAGCTTCTAATACTTGATGATCTGGAGTGTTTGAAGCCTTCTGTATTTGGGCTTCCGAATGCTTTCGTAGAAGAAAAGTATATACTTCGTTACTTAATTCAAATTTACGTTGAATACCCATCAACTTACGTTCTGTATCTGGCAAACCATACAAGTTTGCTTCTACTTTCGACTTCTCATTCTTTAATCTTAAAACCTGTGTTTCTAGTATCTCATTCTGACTTTGTATAGACTGAATCAAAGTATTTTTAGCCAATTCAAACTGGCTGTCCATAGTGTATGCATATGGGTTCTGCGTATCTCCCAATGGTTTTTTAATAGCTAACCTTTCTGAATTGATTGTCATCAGATTTTGAATCTGAGTAGATATCAATTGATTATCAATTTTATAAATAGCCGGTGCAATAATACTATTGTCGATAGTGTCGTTTAAGAGATATTGATTTAAGTATAAATAGTATTCTTTAGTGATCTGAATTTCTTCCAACTGAAGTTCAAACTCTTGCATTCGGGTAAATAAGAAATCGGCCTTTGAACCAATGTCCTGAATCTTATTCTTAGTTCTAAAATTACTTAACTCCGTACCCGTTTCACTTAAGGAGTCTTTTATAGTGAGCAATTGACTCTCAATAAAATGAATTGTATTGGTTGCTATTTGATTTTTCTTTTCCAGATTATTCTGAATAAATACCTGAGTTAAAGTGTTCAAAAACTTAATATTCTTTGCTTTATTTTCACCAGTAATCCCTAAATGAACAATACTTGAGGTTTCACTCTTTTTATACGCTCTTAACTTACCTACATATTTACCTGCTAACGCATTAGGATGATTAAATAAAAAATATTGTTCTGAACCTGTGCTGAAACTACAGCCATTACACATCACCCTAAACTTGTAATTATCGGTTTCAATCCAATCTCCAAATTTATAAGTGGTTGTAGTCGTGTTACTGACAGCACTTCCTCGTGAAGCACGAGAATAATAATTATAAACGCCTCCACCGTTATCTGTGAATTTTAGCAGAAACTCTTTTTTATTAAGTTGTTCAATATAAAACTTTGTATTTATTAACTGATCATGAAGCGTATCAAACTCAATCCTCCAGTTCGACGCAGGATACACCTCAGTGGTTTTCACATTCCCTTGTGCGAAATATGAAACATTAAAATCTAAATTATTAATGGCTTCATAAACCATATCCCATGAGGTTAATAAAGCAATTTGATTATCTACACTCCTCATTTCAGGGGTAAGTCCAAATCCTTCCATCATATTGGTTTGCGGCATATCTGTGCCACGCTCCTCCATTAATATTTTAATTTGTGCACTATATACTTCCGGAACATACCGATGTAGCATGTAAACTGAACCTATTGCTAAGGGTATGGTAATTAAAAACAACCACCAATATTGAAGAAAATCGAACAGTAATTTCTTATAATCCAAATTAATATTCATTCCGCTATCAGGTACTTGCTTCGTTGGTGTTTGGCTCATTCTTTCGGCAGTAAAATTATTTCGAGTAAGATGCAATTGTCATTATAGTAAGGGTTAAGGCTAATAATGATGTAAGAATTCCTAAACTTACAGATTCTCCAATTCCCCACATCTTCGCTTTCATTGGACGAATATATATTATATCATTGGGGTAAACGTAATAATATTCAGAATCTATTATTCTTTCATCTGTAATATCAACAGAAAAGCTCAATGTTTTACCATCAGGTTGAGGTCGAATGATTCTGATATCACGCTTTTTACCATAAACGGTTAAATCACTTCCCATCCCAATGGCTTCAAAAATTGTGATTTGATCACGGTTCATTTTCTTCTGACCAGGGCTTTTTACTTCACCTAACAAGGTGAAATAATTACTCCCTAACCTAACAATTAGGTTTCCATCGCTCAGAAACGGCTTCAACTTATCTTTTATAATTTCCTTAGCTTCAAAAATATTAGCCCCTTTTAGATTGATTAAACCTACATATGGAAAGTCTATATTCATATCATCATCAACCATATACAAAAACATCGTATTACCTTGATTTTGATTAATATTATTTCCTTGCTGAGCATTAAAAAACTCCGACAATTTAGGATCAGGTGTTGTTACATGTATAAATAAATAATCATTAGGTTGTAATACATATTTACCTGTTATTTCTGTTGCAGGCGTAAATTCCATTTCTGCCTCTTTTTCCTGAAGATATAAGGTTTCTTTACGTGGTATACAAGAAGCCAACAAACTAATAACAACTAGGGTTACAAGTATAGATGGTTTAAATTTATAAGTCATATTTTTATAATAAACTGATCTTCGTTTTTAATGATGTTGGCAAAAATAATCTTTTTAAATAATTTATTGCCCTGAATCAC
The DNA here is from genome assembly GCF_947489045.1 of Saccharicrinis aurantiacus. Classification (NCBI taxonomy): domain Bacteria; kingdom Pseudomonadati; phylum Bacteroidota; class Bacteroidia; order Marinilabiliales; family Marinilabiliaceae; genus Saccharicrinis; species Saccharicrinis aurantiacus. Next base: position 121,308 of record NZ_CANLCN010000008.1, on the reverse strand, counting down.
ATATTTAATGAGCTAACTACTTATATTAGTAGGAGTCAGTCTTCTTTAAATTACTTAATTAAACGATGAAGATTATTTTCAGCAATAAATTAAATAGAAGTCGGCAAACTAACTCTATAATCACTTAAAACTATTTTATATTTGCAAGCTGATAAATTGAACAAGCTATGCAAAACCACTTTAAAAATATAACACTTAAGGCAACCCAATCTTCAGATTTGTATGAGATAGAAATGATACAAAGCCTATGGAGCGGGTACGGGAGAATTATTCGATTAGGACTTAAAAATGGAATAAAAAAAAGTGTTGTAGCTAAACACGTTAAGATGCCAAATCAGAAAAATCATCCGCGAGGTTGGAATACAGATTTTTCTCATTTACGCAAAGTAAAGTCATACGAAGTAGAAACCAATTGGTATCAACAATGGGCTAAATTATGCGACAATAATTGTAAAATACCACATTGCTTTGTAATTGAATCAGAAAATGGAGAGGTTTTTATGGTACTCGAAGATTTAGATGATGCAGGTTACGATCTTCGCAAAGATTCTGTTGATTGGAGCGACATAGAAGCGTGCTTAAAATGGTTGGCAAACTTCCATGCTACTTATCTGCAGGAAAAACCTACAGGTTTGTGGGATATAGGTACGTATTGGCATTTAGATACTCGCCCGGATGAGCTTAAAATAATGGATGACAAAATACTTCAAAAAGCAGCACCTGCAGTAGATGAAATATTAAATAACTGCAAATACCTTACCTTTGTACACGGTGATGCTAAGCTTGCTAACTTCTGCTTTTCAAGCTCTGAAAATAAAGTAGCAGCTGTAGATTTTCAATATGTTGGTGGTGGATGTGGAATGAAAGATGTAGCTTATTTTATAGGTAGTTGCTTGTACGAGGAGGATTGCGAAAAGCTTGAAGACAAAATACTCAATTTTTATTTTAAAGAACTTGAATCTGCAAGTGCTGTAAAAAAGAAATACCTCAATTTTAAGGAACTGGAAAAAGAATGGCGCGAGATGTATCCTGTTGCCTGGACTGACTTTCACCGGTTTTTAAAAGGCTGGAGCCCTAGCCACTGGAAAATAAATAGTTATAGCGAAAAAATGGCACGCCAAGTAATTAGAAAATTAAGCTAAACCAAAAAACATAGAGACATGCTATTATCCAACGAAGCTTTAAAAGAATTATGTAATCAGGGAATTGATGCTGCTATTAAGGCAGGGTCCCTAATCGAATTTTACGCTAACAAAAGCATAATAGTTAATTATAAGGATAATAACGGAGGAACAAGCGACGCTTCAAAAGTAGTAACTGAGGTTGATATAAAAAGTCAAAATACGATACTTAAAACTCTTGAAAAAGGAATAGAAAAGTTTGATTTAGCCTTACTTACCGAGGAATTGGTAGATGATAAAAGCCGCTTTGAAAAAGATTACTTCTGGTGTATTGATCCGCTTGATGGTACTTTACCTTTCACCGAAGGAGTTGAAGGTTATTCGGTTTGTATAGCTCTTGTGAATAAAAACGACGAGCCAGTTATTGGCATAGTTTACGACCCAAAGAATGATACTCTTTACCATGCCATTAAAGGGTGTGGTGCATTTGTAAATCATAAACCCCTCTCCTTTCAGCACGATTCAACTGAAGCTTTCTATTTAATAACAGACCGAAGTTTTGTAAAGCATCGCCATTATAAAGAAGTTGAGTTACATATAAAATATGAAGCCCTAAAAAATGGGGCCCAAGAATTTAACGTAATTAAAGACATGGGTGCTGCCATGAATGCAATTAATGTAATAGTCAAGCGGAATGCTTGCTACTTCAAGTTTCCGAAAGATGAGCAAGGTGGTGGTAGTATTTGGGATTTCGCTGCTACGGCATGCATCCTAAATGAATTAAAAATCGAAGTAAGTGATTTTAACGGAGCACCTCTCCCATTAAATAAATCAAATACAACTTTTATGAATGATTGCGGTGTTATCTTTTCTCCGAATAAAGAGATTACAGCTTGGATACATTCAGCGCATAAAAAAGTGCAGAGTACGAATTGGTAGAGGTTCTATTTATACCTTCCTCCGCCAATAAAATACTTCTTATAATAAGCTTCGCTTAGTTTGCTAATCATAACGCCTCTGCTTGAAGAAGCATGCACAAACTCACCATTACCTAGGTAAATACCCACATGATTCACTCTATTCTTCTTAATCTTGAAGAATACTAAATCTCCTTCTTTCAAAGAGTGTTTTCCTACCTTTTTCGATTTCGCATGCTGATCAGCCGAAGAACGAGGTAAACTAATATTATAAGTACTTTTGTATACTTGGCAAGTTAAACCTGAGCAATCAATACCTGATTTAGTATTGCCCCCATAACGGTACCTTGTACCTAACCATTTTTTTGTCTCCTTTGAAAGCGACGATTTTTTTGCTGGCTTTGCAGCTACTTTAACTTCGCCATTATTTACCTTAGGCGCTGGTGCTTGTTGAGGCTTATTTGTTAGCTGAGCAATTTTTCTATTACACTGCTCTATTTCTCTTTTTTTCGAAGTCAATTGGTTTTGCACGGCACTCAACTCTTTTCGTTTGGCTGTGAGCTGATCTAATATCCTTTGTTCCTTTCGTTTAATTTTCGTTTTGTTCCTTCGCTTTTTTCGTTTACCAGCCTCGGCCCAAGCCTGCTTTTTTATAACATCTTCCTCAATAATTAAAGCTTGTTCAGTTTTACGCAGCTTCAGCATTGCTTTCTCGGCTGCCTTTATCTCCTTCTGTAACTCTTTAATTTCTTTTTTCGTTCCACTAGCTAAGCTTTCAATGTCACTCTCATCAGAAGTTACATCTGACGTAGCATATAAGTTAGAAAATGATAACAAGCTTAAGACTAGTAAGGCTCTATTTATGAATTTTGAGAATTGCATGTGAGTTCGATTTATAGGCACAAATATAATGAATAAGAGATGCGCTGATCAAAAGTGACCATAAAAATTACTCTCAAACAAAATACACGGCATTAAGTAACTGTTTACTATATTTGAAGTCTAAAAATAAACATACAAATGAGATTATATTTATCCTTCGTTTTAATTAGTATCGCATCAAGCATTTGGGCTCAAGATGCAAAGACTGTTTCGCTACTATTTGTAGGAGATGTAATGGGACATGGCACACAAATCAATAGTGCTTATAACGAAGAAACCCAAAAGTACGAGTATGATGGCTGTTTCAAATATGTAAGTAATATTTTTAATGATGCCGATTTTTGCGTTGCCAATCTTGAAGTTACCCTAGCAGGCCCACCATATAAAGGCTATCCTCAATTTAGCTCGCCTGATGCTTTAGCCATTGCCATGAAAAATGCCGGAGTAAATGCAGTAGTAAATGCGAACAACCATTGTGTAGATAGGCGTAAACAAGGGTTAGAGCGAACAAATGAAGTATTAGATAGTTTAGAACTTCCGCGCACCGGAACTTTTAAAGATGAAGAAGATAGGACGAAACACAACCCAATGTGGCTCGAAAAAGATGGTGTTACCATAGCTATTTTGAACTATACATATGGCACCAATGGTATACCCGTTACCGAACCCAATAAGGTTAATTTTTTGGATAAAGAGCTCATTAAATCAGACATAAAAACGACTAAGGCTATGAAGCCCGATTTTATCATCGCGTTTGTGCACTGGGGCCTAGAATATCAAACCGTTGAAAATAAAACACAACGCGATTTTAATAAGTTCTTTAACGATAATGGAGTTAATATCGTTATTGGTTCACATCCTCACGTGCTGCAGCCTATTCATAAAACAGATACTAACTTTGTAGTTTATTCTTTGGGTAATTTTGTCTCTAACCAACGTACACATCCCCGTGATGGAGGCGCTATGGTGAGAATTGAATTAACAAAAGATGAGGACATTAAAATACTGAGCGACGCATCCTACTATTTAACATGGGTTCATACCCCTACTATTAATGGCAAAAAAGAGTTTCGGGTTTTACCTGTTAGTCCGTTTGAAGATGAAGCTTACTTCTTAGATACAAAATCGCACAATAGATTGAAAGATTACAAAAAGGAAGCTGAAGCAATTTATAAAAACAACACTGATATTCAGGAAATGATTTTTAACGCGGATTTACCCGGATGGGAGAAAAAATAATTAGATGATTTTGAGTCAGAAGAGAACTTGATACTCATGAAATGAGTTATAATAAAAAAAGGTCTTAAAGCACATAATAATATGCTTTAAGACCTTTCTTTTTTCTATTACAGATGTTATCGTCGTATACCACGTTTACGAAGTTCGTTTTGATACTTGCGTGCATTTTTATTATGCTCGGTTAAGGTTTTGGCAAAATTATGATAGCCCGAAAAATCTTCTTTAGCACACATATATAAATAGCGATGCTCTGTAGGATTTAGAACCGCATCAATACCTTGTATTGATGAAATACGAATTGGTCCGGGAGGCAAGCCTGCATACATATAAGTATTATACGGCGAATCTATTTTCATATCCTTATTTAATAAGCGCTTAATGGTAAAATCGCCCAAAGCATATTTTAAAGTAGGATCAGCCTGTAAGCGAATATTCTTATTTAAACGATTTAAATACAAACCTGCCACCTTGGGTTTTTCATCAGCTTTAACCGTTTCTTCATCTACAATTGCAGCTAATGTTGTTACCTCAACTGGTGTTAATCCTTGCGCTTTGGCTTTATCAACTCTACTAGCATTCCAAAACTTTTTATACTCTTTTTGCATACGAGCTACAAATTCCTTTGCGTCGGTATCCCAATACATTTGATAGGTATTAGGAATAAAAAGAGCAGGTAAAGTACTTTCAGTAAAGTTTATTTCTTTTAAATATTCTTTATTCGTTAATAAGTTCAGCAAATCAACAGAATCGAGCATAAGCTGACCTGCAATGCTTCCGGATAATTCCTCTATGGTTCGAATATTATTAAATACTACATTTATTGGATCTTGAATACCCAAACGCAACATGTTTACCAACTCATTATTATTCATTCCGTTGGCAATTTTATAACGGCCTGTCTTAATTAACGAAGGATAACTTTTGCGTTCAGCAACCCAAATAAAGCCATCAATATTACTTACTATCTTTTGTTCTACCAGTTTATTGCAAACTTCTTTAAAACCATCATTGCTACCTATATGCAAATACGTTTGTGGTTTATCTAAAACAACACTTGTCCCATATATAAACTTATAAAATCTTCCTCCGACTAATATTATTACAATTACAATTAAAGCTAAAAATAGCCCCAACCGCTTAACCTTCTTCTTTATCTTACGATTTGTTTTTTTTCCCATCGATAAATATAATTTAATACCTGCAAATATGGCATTTTATCTATAAAAGGGAAAATATTATTGTTGTTGTATCCAAGCTTATTCAAACTAAATCTATTAATCCCCTTTGCCCTTAAAAATAAAGAGAAATTATAAAATAGAACCTTCTATCTTATATAATTCATAAATGATACAAAACTCAACTTTGTACACTGAAATACTGTTAGGAGCCAAGTGTAGAAAAAAATTACTTTTTTTTTATTGGACTAAAGACCTAATAATTTTGACTAAGTAACCATAGATAATGATTAAAAAGACCTAGCGGTCTTTATTACACTCTCAAGCCCTTTCTTAATCGAACCTTTTCACTTTCTAGGCGTAATAAAAGCTGTCTATAATTTAAAAAACAAAACACATTAACTCTTAACTAGAATTTTTTATGAAAAGACAATTGATGAGTAAAGTAATAGCTATTTGTATTATACTAACTATTTATAGCTCTTGCAACCTCGATGACTTCGACTTTGAAAAGATGGCAGACCCTTCTTTTGGCGTTGGAATAAAAGCTCCAATAGCGAGTGGTTCGTATACCATGGGTCAAATAATTGATAATATTGACGATCCTGATAGTTTAATAATAGTTGATAATGAAGGCTTGTTCCGAATTTCTTATGTAGATGATAATATCTTTACTTTTCATGCTTTTGAGTTGGTTAGTATTCCTAACATTTTAACTCCAAATGATTTTGAGATAGGAATTAACGACCTAGTAGGAACTTCTCTTCCTGATGGCGGTTCGTATTTAGTAATTAAGGATGCCGATCCTTTTATTGAAGAAAAAGAACATACTGTTGATGTTGGCAACGAAGGAAATGATGAAGATATCTTTTTAACAGAAATGAGAATTGGCTCTTCAGATTTTATTGTTAAGCTTACTACAAGTATTAATTCGCCAATGACGGCCATAATAACACTGGATAATTGTTATAAAAATGGAGTCCCTGTCACGTGTACTTTAACAGATTCTGAACCAACAAAAACTATCAGCCTGGCTGGTTCAACTATAGATTTTACACAAAGCAACAAAGAAAATTTATTGCTTTATTCAACTAGTGTAAAACTTGAGGATAATGACAATGCTTATATCGAATCAACAGATTGGGTAAATATCAACCTTACTTTAACGGATATACACCCTGAATATATAGCAGGAGATTTCGGGCAAAAGATTATTGATATAGATCCTGAAGTTTTGGATTTTACAAGTGAAGTATTTGAATCATTAGGTGGTAATATCATTTTAGAGAATCCTATATTCAAGCTAAATATTTCAAACTCAATTGGAGTACCTAGTGCAGTTGACTTTCAACTTTCGGCAGACACGAAAGATGAAACTTCTGTTTTATTAAACCCCTCAAATATCAATATCGAAATTCCAAGTAAGGTGGGAGAAAATACGACTGTTGAAAATATTATCGATAGAACTAATTCTGATATTATTGAGTTTGTTTCATCTCTTCCTGCTGACTCTATAAAATATTTTGGAGATATAGAAATGAATAAGGAAGGTAGAGTAAATACGAACTTTGTTACCGACGAATCGATGATATCAATAGATCTTGAGATGGATCTTCCTCTAGAAATAACCGTTGAAAGTATGGGTATTCAAGATACTGTACCTATGGATGCGTTAGATATGGAAGTTTCACTCGACAATACCTCGTTATGGATTAATGCAAACAATTCTATTCCACTTGCCATTTCATCTGAAATTATATTTATAGATACCGACAACAACAAAATCCTATCTAGACGAATTAAGTTAACTGATTTTGCAGCTGCCAAAGCAGATAAAAATGGAAATACTATAGAATCCGTTAATTCAGAGATACAAATTGAATTAAGTGCTGACGACATGTTAAACATACTAGAAGCAAATTCTATGGTATTTGACGCTCGTTTTCAAAGCCCTGAGGAAGGAAAAAGTCCTGCAAGGTTAAAAGAAGAGTATCAGCTTGATATTGAAATGAAATTGGAAACCAGAGCAACACTAAACTAGAAAAATCATGAAACTTACATACATTTTAGCACTATTTCTCCTAATTGGAGGATCATATGCAAAATCGCAGTCGTCGGTATTATACCATATGAAAGGAATACCGCAAACCAAAGAGTTAAATCCGGCATTTTTTAATCAAACAGAAGCTGTTTATATTGGTGTACCTATGCTCTCAGGTATTGATATGGCAACTTCCACAAACGGCTGGGGATATAACGACCTTATTAGAAAAGGAACTGGCGTTCAGGCAGATTCTTTAGTAATGGACATTGATAATTTTTATAATAGCTTAGATGACAACAACTTTTTGAGAGAAGCTCTCAACGTAACCATTTTAGAATTTGGATTTCGGGCAGGCAAAAACTTTTTCGGATTATCGGTTGGAGAACGTCAATACATGAACACTAATTGGGATAGAAACCTAATTGCTCCTTTTACCACACATCCTGATGCTCCAAAATTAGGAGAAGATTACACCACCGGTAAGCTTGATGTTAGTGCTATGGGGTATCATGAAGTTACATTAAACTATGGTAGAGAAATTAATGATAAACTTACCATTGGTTTTGCAGCAAAAGGCCTAATTGCATACGCAGATATTCAGGCAGAGAACATTAGTGTAGATATGGTATCAAGCAATAATGGATATTCAATAGATATGGTTGGCAGAGGTAATGTAAACTTTACGGTTCCTGGTACTGTAGATTACGAAAACAATCAGATTAATGGTTTAGACATTACTAATGATGATTTTATAAACGCACTTACAGGCACTGATAACTTTGGTTTAGGCTTTGATTTTGGTGCCGATTATAAAATTAATGATAAGATACGCGTTTCTGCAAGTGTTATCGACTTAGGTAAAATTACTTTCAAAACCAACTCTCACAAACTAACTGAGAACGATGAAGGATACAGCTTCACTGGAATTGATATTACGAAAGATAATGATCAGGATATAGGTGAAGATCTATTAGATGCTATTAATTTTAATGGTGAGGAAGGTAAATATTCTGTCAACTTACCAGCAAAAGTATATTTGGGAGGAGTTTATTCTTTAAATAAAACCTTTGAATTGGGTGCATTAACCCGATTAAGATTTATTAATGGTAATACAAGCGGGACTTACTCTGCTTCCGCTAACGCTTATATTGGTAAATTCTTCTCATTAGCTACAAGTTATTCAATTATTGAAAATACATATAATAACTTAGGTTTAGGATTTGGAATAAGGGCTTCAGGGCTTCAGATTTATGCTGGTGCCGATGATGTTATTTCTTTGGCTAACCCAAGTCAATCAAATAATACTTCTTTCCGTTTTGGCATGAACATCCTATTAAATAGAAAATTTAAAGAGAAAAAAGCGGATTTAGAGCTAGAGTAGATTTAGCTTAATACGAGAAAAAAAAGGTTACCTCCATAAAATAGAGGCAACCTTTTTGTGTATAAAGAAATCGCTTTACAATTCAAACGAAAAGAACTAATGATGCACAAAGGTTAGTTCTGCTAATTTGGGTTTTCCATGAAACTTAGTAATAGAAGTTGTTTAAGGTTGTAGGGGAATTTCGAGAGTGATAATTTGATTATCAGTGGCAAAGCTCAATTTTTTATTGCATAGCCGTAGCTACGGAATAAAAATTAGCTGAAGCCAATGAAATCAAGGTGTTACTCGCAGATTTTCAATATAACTTTAAACAACTTCATAGTTAATCTAAACCTTTGAGCTTCCACTTCATCAAAACTTCTGTTATAATATAAAAGTCATTGGCGCATCACTTTCTGATAGTAAAATCCATTTTCTACTCACACATCAATCTATGATAAATACTGTATAACTAACAAAACCAAATACAAGTACCCTTTAATGATTCTTATTATTTTACCCCCTCCTATTCAATCATTAGCCTCTTAACAAATTGAAGATCCGATTAAAAATAAATGTATCTCTAAATAAATACCTATTGCGAACTTATTCTGATTATAAATAAATGATGCGGAATTGAATGATTAGAAAATTAAAAACGCCCTAATTTGAAGAAAGCAATAGTGGTATAAAAGGCACTAATTAAAGGGGGATTCTGTTATTCCCCTATAAACGAACATAATATTCGAAGCCAATATTAGATAATTCGCTATTTTCAAACTTCGATTAACTATTGAATACATTCAAAATTAAAACAAATAAAAATGAGGCATTTATTATCGCTTGGTTTAGTCTTATTAATGACGTCAGGCTTATTCGCACAAAAAGATGTTTACAAAGCAAACTGGGAATCTCTTTCGGCACATAACGAAGCGCCAGAATGGTTTTCTGATGCGAAGTTCGGTATCTACTTTCACTGGGGAGTATACTCTGTTCCGGCATACTATTCTGAGTGGTATCCGTACTTTATGTATAGAGATAACAAAGTAAAGGAACACCACATTAAAACATACGGAGAATTATCGGAATTTAATTACCACGATTTTGTTCCTATGTTTAAAGGGAAACAATTTGATGCTGAAGAATGGGCGCAGTTATTTAAGGATGCTGGTGCTAAGTTCGCAGGCCCTTGTTCGCAGCATCATGATGGTTTTGCGATGTGGGATAGTAAAGTGAACCCTTGGAACTCTAAAGACAAAGGACCTAAGAAAGATATTACGGGTCTTTTATCTAAGGCGGTTAAAGAGCGCGACATGAAGTTTATTGCAACATTCCATCATGCGCGTAACCTACAGCGTCACGAAGGTAACCCTGATAAATTTGCTACTTACCATAGTCACTTTGCACATGTTCCGGGAACTGCAACTGCTTCAACAGACAAAAAAATTGCCAAAATGTATGGTAACATTCCTGCTGATGAGTTTAACGAGTATTGGTTTGATCAACTGAAAGAAGTTATTGATCAGTATTCTCCTGACATCATTTGGTTTGACGTATGGTTGAGAATGATTCCTTTAGAGTACCGTCAGCAATTTGCTGCTTATTACTTAAATGAGGCCAAAAAGAAAGACCAGGAAGTAATTATTGCTTACAAACAAGCAGCTATACCTAACACAGTTGGTGTACTTGATATTGAACAAGGTGGTAAAAGAGACCAATCAGAATCGGTTTGGCTAACAGATATTACACTTAGTAACAAATCGTGGAGCTACATTGAAGGGCAAACTTACAAAACACCACAAATGGTTGTACGTAACATGATTGACGTGTGGAGTAAGAATGGTGTTGTACTTTTAAATGTATCGCCTACTGCAGATGGTGTTATTAACCAAGAACAAAGAGACATTTTAAAACGCATTGGTGAATGGATGAAGAAATATGACGAGGCTGTTTATGAAACTCGCCCATATAGCATCAATGGTTTTGGTAACGCTAAAGCTGAAGAAGGCGACCACGGTGGACAAACTGCTAAGGTTAAATACACTGCTAAAGATGCACGTTTCCTTAAATCGAAAGATGGAAAATACATCTACCTTTTCATTCTTGGAAAACCGGCACCAGGTACCGTAATTTCTACTAAAGAATTAGGTGTACACAAGTATTATCCTGAAGAAGGAATCAAGAAAATTACTCACATGGGTACTGATACAACTTGTGAGTGGGGCTTTGGAGACATCAACTTTGAGTTAACTGTTCCAGATGCTGAAATGGATGACATTGCCAACGTATTTAGAATGGAGTTGAACTAAGATTCAACCTCACATAAAAAAGAATCCCCAAGAGATATAAAATCTTTTGGGGATTTTTTTATGGCGTATTGTGCAAACAAATACCTATAGTCTGTGCTACGTATTCATCATCTAATTACAATTTGCTCTCCAAGGAATTTTGGCTCTTTACCAAACAGCAAATCAATAAGCATTTTTACTCTTGCAAACCTTTCTCTTAAGCTAGTTTTAAAACCATATTTTACATTAACATCTTCGGCATTAAAGCCAATAGCCTCTATGTCTTTATTCTTTGCAATATATATGGCTCTTTCATTATGGAATTGCTGAGAGATAATTGTAATACTAGTCTGTCCAAATATTTCCTTACAACGCACAACGGAATCTAAAGTACGGAATCCGGCATAATCAAGATAAATTTTGTTTGAAGGAATACCGTTTCTAATTAAGTCTTCTTTTATTGTTGAGGGCTCATCATAATTCTCCGTTGAATTATCTCCACTTACCAAAATACATTCAACCTTTCCTGATTGAAACAACTTTACTGCCGCCTCAATCCTATATTTATAATATAAATTTATACGTCCATTTGATAGTACTTTACCAGTACCTAAAAATAAACCTACTTTATTATACGGTATTTCTTTGGTGCTATTATAAACTCTACTTGAAGCAACATTTTCAACTAGTTTATCGGCAGCAAAAATAGCTACCAAAGATATAACTGCTATGAATAATCCAATGCTAAATATATTCTTAATCCTCTTCATTACTTTTTACGTATTGTTTGTAAATGCCCACTGCCGTAAATTACATAAATAATAGCACTTACCCTGTTAGTTATTATCCTCTTTAAAATTAATATCAAAGATGATATTTGAACAATAGAAACCTGCTTTTTCAATTGCTTTTCGTGAAGCAACATTATCCAATGTTGTTGAACAAATCGGCTTCCTTCCAGCTTTTAAAACTCTGTTTACTTGCATTTTCATTATTTGTGTGGCAAGTCCCTTACCCTGAAAATCACGATTCACTATAATTCCCAGATCTGCAATTTCGGGTTGAGAATCGCTCATTCTACATTCACTTGTTGCTATAATGGTTTCAGCTTCCTTAAGCATAAAAATCTCTTTTCTTGATACAAGGTTCTCTGTATACCCAAAAGTATCGTCTATACCAACTTGTTCTTTAAGAAATAGCTTTATTAAAGGAATATCGTTTGTTGTTACCAATTCGATATTTAGGTTTGTATCAACCTCTACTTCTTTATTCAGATGCTGAAAACAAAAGGTGTTTGTCTTTACTGATTTTGAATGAAACATACAAGCATTAAATGCCACAGGTTCATTTGAACTCAGACTTGCTGTTTGAATCAATCCGCTCTCAATTAACTCTTTAATTACCTTATCCATCAATGATAGATGTTTTTTAGATAGAAATATTTGAGTTAAACAACCTTCCTCGTTTATACAACAATATCCAATGATTTCTTTGTCTTTGTTTTCGATAAGATAATGCTGTGATGAACCTATATAAAGCTGTTCCCACATTGCGTCGATGGGAGCTTTTAATGAAAGGTATAACTGCGATCTTAAGTCATTAATTGTTTCTGTAATATCTGTTTTAATAAAATTCATTGTCTTACTTTTTTTCCATTCCATATGGTATTCTACTTCGTTTGTACTTTCCTCAATAGATTCCGAAAGAATACTGAATCCCTGATGTTTATAAAATTGAATACCCGTGGAATTATTTTTATACACTTTAAGTTGGATGGTTTCTCTTTTGCTTTTAATAAAGTCCAAAAGGTTCTTTCCTATGCCCGATCCCTGCATATTAGTCTGAACAAATATTGCCGCAAGGTAATTGTCAACCATAGCCACAAAGCCAACTATTTTTTCTTCTATAATTGCTAAATAACATTCTGAGCCCGGTAAGTATTGGCTTGCCATAGCTTCTTTATTCTTTTCCCAATAATCATTGGGTATAAAACTATGTGCTTGTATACTCACATTGTACCAAAGCTCAACTACTGCATCTATATCTTTATTTTTTAATTCTCTTATTTCCATTAGTTTCTATACTTTTCAAGTAAATGTTGTTTCATCTCCAACAAAGGAAAATCAATGTCTCCCGCTAAGTAATTTATTGCAATCCCATCTAACTCGGCAATAAACATATAGCTTAGAACATTCGCATTTGCTTTATCAAGTTTACTGAAAATACTTGTCACCGATTTTAAAATAAAAGTTGCCCTCTCACTTATTAAATCTTTGAGCACCTCTCTGGTTCGGGGCTGTAACATTGTATTTAAACTGAATTGAAAGAACATCCTATCAGATTCTAATTGACTAAAAAAAGATTCTAATAATTCTACCAGTTGCTCATTAGGAGTCTTATTCTGTTTGTCAACTGCGTTTATCTCAACAATCATTTCAGTTGTTTTTTGAAAGATCTCTCTTAATAAACCGTCTTTCGATTTAAAATGATGAGAAATAAGCCCTTTAGACACATTTGCTGTTTCACATACCACCGACAGAGGTGTATTTTCGTATCCCCTCTCAGAGAAGAGTTTTGTTGCTATATCTATTAATTGTTCTCTTTTATCCATAAAAATTAATCTATTCTCACTAAACTGACCGCTCGTGCAGTCGGTGCAAATGTAAGAACATATTTTTAATTGACAAGTGAATTGTACTACTTTGGGATTTTGTGAGTTGTTTTTAGTAAGTACAGTATTGAACTATAAGTGGAATAGCTAATTAGGACAGCAATACTCCACCCTATTAAATAGCGAAACAAAAAAAATGAAAGAATTATTTAGCGCAATAAACACCTAAAGTTATACACACGGTTCATGTCCTCATTTTATTGTTGGCAATAGGCTATGTCTAGTTTCTTTATTTCGCTTACCAATAAAATTTGAAGTTTCGGAATTTAAATCCTGCCATTGGGTAAGGGTTGAGACTGAGACGTACCAGCATTGGTACTTCATTGGTTGTTTATTGGTACTTCATTGGGTCTAAGGGCCCAAAGAAACACCGAACAAGATCCGACCATGCCCCGATGCCGTCCCGACCAAGACCCCAAAAAATCTGGAAAATCAGAATCTTAGCCAATTTGTAATTTTCAACGCTTTGGCTTCTTTTTTTCACGTTAGTACACTTTTGGTACCATAACCCTTATTTGCCTTTTCAGTTAAAAATCGACCAATAAACCCCCTGCGAAAATTGGACATAACATGTTTGGTTGATTAAAAGGTGGGATTTCTTCATTTCTGCATGAAAATAAGCCCATTTTAAAGCATTATGTATACTAATATTCTAGTACAGCTTTTAGCAGATTAAAATGGTAAGTTCTCAATTTGTCTAGTTATAACTACAAATAGTTCTTGATGGATCATACATAAAAACTTAAAAACCTATACCTATAGAAAATGAAGTATTACAATTTAAAATATTCCATGATATACCTTCTGGTAAATGCACACTGTCATCTAAAATTTATATGCATCGTAAAATTTGCTTCACTCCATATTCAGGGCTCGAAACAACTTCCTTTGTAAAATTGTGTAAGAAATTCTTAGCCCCTTCCATAGATGCTTGTGCTAAAAATATTACGTCGACTTGTTTCTCAATTGATTTGATTGCATTTGCGATTTGAGCCTCATACTCTGATTGATTTCCTTTAGTAAAATGCACCCAATGCTCAGAACAATCGCAACTGATAATTTCTATTTCTTTGTTCAACTGCTTTGATGTTTGAACTAACAGGTTTGTGCTAATCTCTCTAGTAGAACTAGCGGCATATACCAAGCCTATTCTATCGAATTTACTTACAATATACTGCACAATTGGCCTGTCAATTCTAAATACATTATCATACTTATCACTTTCTTCTCCGAATGTAGAACAAGTGCATATTATTAAGCTTGGATTGTCCTTCTTTATTAAATCAATCTGTTTTTTAAATGCTCCAGAATCCGTTTTACCATTAGTTATAGCTGATTCTAGTATTTCTTCATTTACAAAATGCTTAGTCGGTATATTGTTATCTATCGACTTAAGCAGTTCTTCAAATCGATTGATATGAATTTTAGAAGTATGTAAAAATGCGATCATTTCTATGTGTTTAATAGTGTAAGTGATATACTCTTGAAAAGCAATTACTAAAATCACTAAGCGTTAAATTTAATTTAGCCGATAATGATGAATACATTTCCTAAAGCTAACTGGATGAAAATGTAGGCGATTTAAAAAGCCAGAACAATTAAAACCCAATAGAGCCGAAACAAAAGCTTAGGCAAACTTATTTAAAGAGCAAAACTTCCAAACTCAGCCTGCCAGACCATACCCTTAATTTATTGCTACCACCAGTTATTTCTTACTCATTAATATATTTCGGCATTCCGTTCTTAAAAATGTGTCCTGTTATGGCAACCCATAAAACAATAACCGAAATAAATAACAGATTTCGAGCTCCAGATAAATGTAGTCCTTTAAAAATAACACTTGTCCAGAAAAATATGTACCATGCTATTTTCATTCTTTCAACAAATAAGTCTTTCTTTATAGTTTTCAGTCTGATTAATTGATCAACTAAAATCACAATTAACCCTACTGAAACTAAAGTATATCCTATTATAGTTGGAAGATGCAAAACAAGAATTCCTACTCCAACTAAAATCAATAAGTCTCCAAGTCTTACAAGTTTTCGTTTATGGTTTTCCTTAATTTTTGTAGTCAACATTAGGAATGCGATTCCTAACAATTGAAGAACAATATATAAGCCATTAAATAATTTATGAATAACTACACTGTCTGAACCAACTGTCCTTATGTATATTCCTATTCCAGCGTAAATAACTAAAACAAATAATGATATGTAACCTAATATTCTATTTGAACTCATATTTATTGTGTTATTTAATTGGTGGTAAAGGCTTTAACAAAAGGCGTTGGCTGCTTTGATGAACCAAATCTTTTATTTGTTTTTATCTTTCAATTTCAAAAGCCAAATCAAAGATTTGGCGGTGGTCGATTACCCAACCTAACTACCAAGTGCTCATAAATGCCATGCACTCTATACTGGCATGTTAGCCCCAGTTATTTTAGTCTTTTTATAATAAGGTTAATGATTCGTCTTGTATTCTTGTATATAGATGCATAACTATCAAATTGACCTTTGTAAAGATTTATAATATTTTCTAAATTCATGTAGTATATTTCTGCATTCAAAAGCTGTGTCTTTAAGGTCCTTAAATTAGCTGTAATTTGAATATATCTTTGTTCTTTAAATAATGCAAGCAGAGGAATAACTAATTCATTTTGTACAGTATAAATACTGTTTCTATTTTTAGTCTGCTGCCATTTGAATATTGTTTGATCTAATTTATCTACAAACTCTCTTTCAAGTTCATTTCTAACAGTATTATTAATTCTTACTTGATCAAGAATCTCATCATAGTTCTGGCGAATAAGTTCTAAAGACTTATTCCATTTCGCTTCATAATTACCAAACTTATTATACAAGTTGTTTAAATCTCCAGGATAGCTATCTTCAATTTTTTTGATTCTCTCTATTATTGTATATGATTTTGTAAAAGCATTTAATTTATAACTACTACAAAGGTTTTCAATACCATTAATGAATGAGGATCTTAATAGTTCAAACTCCAATTTCTCAAATGTGCTTAAATAAGTAATAGACACTTGGGATAAAGTAAAATTGCCTGAAAATTTAATGTCTAATTTCTTTGAAAACTTCTCAAAGAAAAGACCTTGCCTATATATTGATTGAGAAGTAACATTCAATAAATAGATAAAAGTATTTCGTTGCCTTTTTCTTAAAATAATATTTTTGATCATCACGAATATTCCTTGAAAGAATAGCCCCATAAGGAAAACAAAAACGGTAATTAATATTGTTGCCGTAGTGTTATTATCAATCGAGAAAATACATTTTATCCATTCAATAAACTCATTCATAGAAAGTCACTATTTTTTATAATTGGGGTTAAGCAACTTATATCCTCACCATATGCGTATATCATTCTAACGTATATTCCATATACTCTCCTTAAAAGTAATATTTACACAAGTGGGAATACTTAATTGGATAGTAAAAATAGATAATTTTATTTTATGTTCAGCTACATATGTTAATTTAGGAATGAAAATGCACTGCCCACAGTAAAATTTGATGTCCTTATAGCATAAACAAGCCTCCTATAGCTGCAAAGCCTGCGCCTAGGGTAAAATAGGTACTGCCCAAAGTGAAAGAGTGACTCTTTGTCAGAAAAAGGCTGTTCCCATAGGCGAAAAGGCAATTCCCAATCGTAAAAAGGCATTTCCCTACGATTAAAAGTGACTCCTTGTCATGAAAAGGCTAGGTATGATCATAAAAAGAGGGTGCCAAACCCAATTGACACCCTCTATTATATGTTTTACATCAGCTTAGTATAAGAAGATGCGTTGTTACTCTAATTTACTTTTAGAGTGAGTGTTTCTGATTGTATATTACCAGCATTAACCCTAATACTTACAGTACCACTTTCTGAACCAGACTGAATAATGCCAAGTGCTTTACCATTGTGAGTAATCAAGTGATTGGCTTTGTGACTTTGCACATTATATTCCCATCCATTATCTACAGCTAACAAGTTTGCGGCTCCGCTTACTTCAAATGCTATTTCAACATCCTTGTTAGGGATAATAATGCCATTTTTATCTAAGAGGTTTACTTCTAAATGAGCCACATCGTAGTGATTTGCTCTCAGCTCGTTCACATCAGAACTAATGGATATACTAGATAATGCTCCTGCTGTTTTTAAGCTATATTCATCGGCCACAACACCATTATTGTAACCCACTATTTTTAACTCTCCCTTGGTAAAAGGCACAAGCCATTTAATTACATGATCCTCATTATCATTTACCCTTTGCTTACCAAAACTCTGGCCATTTAAAAACAATTCAGCTTCTTGACAATTGGTGTATCCCTGAACTACAACAGCCTCATCATTGGCATAATTCCAAGTATCATCAATATCATACCACGTCCATCGGCGTAGCCAATCGGTTCGCATTTCTATCGAAAATCCTTTGTTTTTATCGTAAGTGTATTCTGATTGCGATAATGCTGCCGTACCAATATAAACCTTCGGATCATCTTTCCATAGGCACTCATAAAAGTGACCTCGTGGGGTTTTAAAACAGGCATAATCGAAGAATGATAAGTTTAGGCCTTTACGGGGATATGGGCCTGCTTCGCCCATGTAGGCAATACCTGTCCATGTGAAGATACCAGCCACAAAATCTCTATCGGCCACAGCCTGCCACTCTTCCCAAGTTCCGTTGTTTTCAGAACCAAGAATTTTAAGATCGGGATATTGCTTGTGCGCACCATCATACTCCACAGCACGATAATTAAACCCTAACACATCAACAGATTGCCCTAAGCCACTAGCTAGGCCCACCACGGGCAATACACTTCCGATGGTAACCGGACGTGTTGTATCCATTTCTTTGGTCCATGATACCAGTTGCTTAGCAATAATTACTAAAGAATCTGCTTCAGGACTGTATTTGTCAAATGCTTTTCGGTTGGTGATAGAATCATAATTGGGGATATACTCGTAATATTTCACCTTACCATTTACCCCATTGTAGGTTTGCGAATAGTAGGGGAAAGTCCATTCTATTTCGTTACCAATACTCCACATAATTATAGATGGATGATTGAAATCGCGGCGGATACAATCTTTCAAATCCTTTTCGCCCCACTCATTAAAATACGATGAATAACCATCGGTAAACGACTCTGGAGCATCATTGGCACCTAAACGTGTAGTGTGTTTTTCTTTATCTTGGCTCCATTCATCATAAAACTCTGCATCTACCAATATCCCTAACTCATCACAAAGGTCGAGAAACTCAGGTGCGTAAGGATTGTGTGCAGTACGAATGGCATTACAACCAATGCTTTTTAATTGCAGAATTCTACGGCGCCAAACATCTACGGGTACAGCTGTTCCAACGGCACCTGCATCGTGATGTAAATTCACTCCTTTAATTTTTACTGATTTTCCGTTTAAGAAGAAACCTTTATCCGCTGTAAATTCAGCTGTTCTAATTCCGAACTTCTCAACAAGATCATCCATTAAAACAGAGGCTTTAAACACCTTTACATGTGCCGTGTATAAATGAGGATCTTCAGGTTCCCATAAGCGCGGATTATCAATACTTACTTTACTAATTACTTTGGCTTCTTTATCCAAGCTAATAACACTTTCGGCACCTGTAACAATATTTCCTTCCCCATCCTTAATATCTACAACAAGCTTAATATCTGATGCTACTCCTTCTATATTTTTCAGTTCAGTACTAATCTGTACATCTGCTTTGTTAGCACTTATATTAGGCGTAGTAATTTGAACACCCCAAGTTGGAATATTAATATTTGATTTTTTAACCAAACGTACGTTTCTGTAAATTCCTGATCCGGTATACCAACGAGAATCAACGTAGTTTGTATGATCAACTTTAACGGCAATTACATTATCGCCTCCAAAATTAAGGTAAGGCGTTAAATCGTAATCGAAACTGATATATCCATTGGGTCTATATCCCAATAGATGTCCGTTAATCCAAACTGTTGATCGGGTATAAATACCATCAAATTCAATAGAAATATTTTTATTCTCGTCGCCTTTATTCAGACGAAATGTTTTACGATACCAAGCTATTCCTCCTTGAACAAAACCGGTACTACTTGCCGTTTTGCGATACTCGTTGGCTTGTTCGGCTGTAATGTTTGATGGTAAATTATTGTTATTGGCCGATTTTTTCACTTCGCCCTTTTGGGTAATGGCAAGCGGCTCTTCATACCCCATTTCTATACTCCAATCGTGTGGTAAACGAAGCTCGCGCCAAGCTTGATCATTAAAATCTTTTTCTAAGGCTTTCTCTTCATCTCCGAGAAAAAATTTCCAATGACCATTAAAGTCAATGGTCTCGCGAGACTGATTTTCATTTTGCTTACACGAGAAAATAAGGAATGATAAAATTCCTACAAACAATAACTGTTTCATGTATACTGTATATTTGATTTATTTGTTTGTGGAAAATTATACTATTTAAATTTAATATACCTGTAGAATATATGTGTATTTAGGTGGTCTTTTTCGTTGTGTATGCTTCATTTTACCTCAATATGCCCCTTTTTATGTTTTAACTATAAAAATAGTGCATACGAGGATTTTTTGGTGATAATTATAGAAACAAACATTCAATAGAAGCGATACTCTATAATTCTGCATAAAATCAGCCAACAAACCCTACAGTACTTTGAGCTCCTCATCATCTTTTGTAGGTAAAAAGGACTGAACTATACTTCTAAGAAATCGGTAAATTAATCTATAATAAAAATAGAAAGGATACCTACCATACTTATCCCCATAAAAGCGAGAATGGTTGTCATAACCGTCCAGCTTTTAAAGGCCTGTTTTTCATTCATGCCTAAATATTTGCTCACCAACCAAAAACCACTATCATTTACATGAGACATTATAGATGCACCCGCGGCAATGGCTATAACCAATAAGGCTTTATACATCTCGCCCATGGGTTCTATTAACAAAGAAGAGGTAATACCTGCTGCCGTAATCATGGCAACGGTAGAAGAACCTTGAAGTATACGAACCAATGCTGCGGCCACAAAGGCAAACATGAGTGAACTTAGTCCGATACTGGCGAAGTATTGGGCTAACATTTCACCTGTACCAGTATAAATCAGCATTTGTTTAAACACACCGCCGGCCCCGGTTAATAAAATAATGATACCTGCCGGTCCTAAAGATGCCTGTGTAATTTTAGATAATTCTGACTTGGAGAAACCCCGCCTTAAGCCCAAGAAATACCATGCCAATATATTTGCATTAATCAAGGCTGAAAATGGATGACCAATAAAGCTGATCCATAACTTGGCATTTGCACTTATTCCTAAACCATCCGACAATGAACTATTGAGCATGGTATTAAGTACTATTAATACTATGGGCGATGCAATTATTAAAAGAATTAATCCGATGGGTGGAAAATCTTTGCGTTCTTCTGAAGCGCTTTCACTTGGAGCTTCAATATATATTTTTGAGGCAATGTATTTACCAAAAATAGGGCCACATACCATGGCCGTGGGAATACCAACTATGAAGCCAAACAATATTACCCAACCCAAATCAGCATCTAAAATATCTGCCACAGCAATAGGACCTGGCGTAGGTGGAATAAAGGCATGCGTTATTGCTAAACCGGCTAATAATGGAATAGCATATAGTAGTAGCGACTTTTTTGTTTTGCGCTGAAGCGAATACACTAAAGGAACTAAAATGATAAAAGCTACATCGAAAAATACGGGTATAGCAATAAAGAAACCCGTTAGTACAAGTGCCCAATCGGCTCTCTTTTCGCCAAATTTACTTAAAAGA
Source organism: Saccharicrinis aurantiacus (assembly GCF_947489045.1). Lineage (NCBI taxonomy): Bacteria > Pseudomonadati > Bacteroidota > Bacteroidia > Marinilabiliales > Marinilabiliaceae > Saccharicrinis > Saccharicrinis aurantiacus. The sequence goes on along the minus strand of NZ_CANLCN010000008.1, from coordinate 99,796 downwards.
AAACCCGCCAAGGCTTCTGCCCCGCCTGAGTATTCGAGTATTGCGCCAAACATGCTACCTAAACCTACTACAACAGCCACAAAGCCCAGTGTAGAACCCATCCCTTCTTTTATGGTAGCTATTATTTGCATTGGCGCTACCCCGGCAATAATACCCACTATAATACTTGAAATTAATAAGGCCATAAAGGGCTGTATTTTAAAATACAGAATCATTAATAGCAATGCCCCCACTCCGGTAAGTACAGATATTAGTAAAATATAATCGATCATTAAATTAGGCTTTTAGTTTACTGATAATATATTGCACAATGGACTCAACACTTTGATTTATGGAAACGTGAATGCCATAATCAGGTATTTCAAGGGTATCGAGCTGCGACTGCAATAACTTTGGTTCAAAAAAGTGTCCCTTCCTCTCGTTTAATCGACTGCTCAGTTGCTCATAATCTCCGTTTAAAACAACCCACTTAATATCCTTATTTCCTTTTTCAAGGATAGAACGATAGCTCTCCTTTAAAGCGGAACAGGCTAGAATTGCCTGCCCGTTGTTAGACCAGTGCATAATATGCTCGTTTAATTTTTGTAGCCAAGGCAATCGATCTAAATCATTTAAGGGATTTCCATTCGCCATCTTATCTTTATTTGATTGTGGATGAAAATCATCAGCATCGTAAAATGGACAATTCAATATTTTGGAAAGTTGTTGGGCTATGGTTGTTTTTCCACTTCCACTTACCCCCATTATTATTACCATAAATGCTTGTTTTAAGTTGTATTAAAAAACACGGCTCACCATCATGATTGCAATCTGTATGATGTGGCTAAATTATTACGCACGAAAGTTTAAGTCATTTACTATTCAATAAGTTCAAAACTGGCCTTTATCCCCTCTGCAGAATTAGGGGCAATCCATACATTAAAATCACCATCCTCAACAACATAATTCATCGAAGAATCTACGTATTCTAAATCCTTGGTAGAAATGGTAAACTCTGCACTTACACTTTCCCCTTTGGCAATTCGTATTTTCTTAAAGCCTTTTAGTTCTTTTACAGGCCTTACAATATCTCCAACAACATCTTGTATATACAATTGTACCGTTTCAGTGATAGGGTAATTTCCTTTATTATGGAGGGTACAGCTTACTTGTATGGTTTCATTTCTGCGCAATTTACCGGATGATACAATGGTTTTTTCATATTCTATTTCACCATAGTTTAAGCCATATCCAAAAGGAAACTGAGGTTCAAAACCCAAATCGAGATAATGGGAGTTATTACCCAAAGAACTTTGCCAAGCTCCAACAGGAATATCATTAATGCCCACGAAACTATCCGCACTAGCTGGTCGGCCAGTATTAGGATGGTTGTAATAAATAGGACATTGTGCACCTTGTTTGGGCCAAGTTACAGGCAGTCGGCCTTCGGGCTGAGCCTTTCCGTTTAATATATCATAAAGCGCAGGTCCGGCCATAGTTCCCGGATGCCACGCCATAACAATAGCATCTACCTTATCCATAATATTACCCAAGGCAATAGGTCGCCCTGCCATAATAACTAATACCAAAGGCTTCCCGGTTTTGTGTAATGCATCAATTAATTGCTCCTGTGCTCCCGGCAAGCTAATATCTGCACGCGAATGAGCTTCGCCAGATAAAATGGCTTCCTCTCCTCCGATAAACACAATTACATCAGATTTTTCTGCGGCAGCAATGGCCTTTTTGAAACCTGCTGAACTTTTATCTCTGCTATACTTTAACCCTTCAGCAAAAACGAACTTATATTTGTTTTCTGCAAAGGCCTGCTTGGGTGTAACGGAGTAATTACCATCCCCATCGAAAGTCCAGGTACCCAATTGATCAACAGGTGCATCTGCCAATGGACCTATTAGTGCAATCCGTTGGTTTTTATTTAAAGGCAATGTTTTATTATTTTTAAGGAGAACAGTAGACTTAACAGCGGCTTCTTTAGCAGCCTCTAAATGACTTTGTGCATACCACCTTGATGCATCTACCTTTTCTCGATAGGGATTTTCGAATAATCCCATACGAAACTTTACACGCAGAATATTACGAACAAAATCATTCAATTGCTCCTCGGTTACTTTCCCCTCATCCATCAACGCTAATAGGTAATCTTCATAGGAAGTACTCGTCATCTCCATATCCAAACCCGCTGTAATGGCCCGCTCTGCAGCATGTTTATCATCCTTTGCATAACCATGTGGGATCATCTCGGTTACCGAGTTCCAATCGCTTACCACAAAACCATCAAAGTTATATTCATCGCGCAATATCTTTTTCAGGATAAACTTGTTGCCACTTGCCGGAACTCCATTGATATCGTTAAACGAGCTCATCACGGTTTGTGCACCCGCATCAAAAGCAGCCTTAAATGGAGGGAGGTATACATTACGCAATAACTCCTCATTTACTATGGTTGTATTGTAATCGCGTCCGCCTTCAGCAGCACCATAGGCCAAAAAATGCTTGGCACAGGCAATCATACTATTTTCTGAATTCAAACTATCGCCCTGATACCCTTTTATAAATGCCGTAGCTAAAACCGAAGCCAAATAAGGATCTTCGCCCGGGGACTCGGCAATTCTGCCCCAACGTGCATCGCGGGCTATATCTAACATTGGCGAAAAGGTCCAACGAATGCCACTTTCCGCTGCCTCTATTGCTGAAACCCTTGCGGAAGTTTCTGCTACCTCAGCATTCCAAGATGCCGCCATACCCAGAGGAATTGGGAAAATAGTTTTATAGCCATGTATAATATCACGTGCAAAAATAAGTGGAATTCCATTGGGGCTCTCTTCTACAGCAATTCTTTGCAACTCATCCACATATTTGGGATTCATTACATTTAAAAAGGCGCCAATTTCTCCGTTTCTAACTGCGTTCTTTAAGTCTTCTGATAGGTCTCCTTTTACTCTGGATGAAGTACCCCGCAAACTTGTTTGTCCTACCTTTTCTTGTAAAGACATTTTGGATAGAATCTCTTCTACCCTTTGTTCGATATAATCTGATTTACTGGATTTTTCTTGGCACGAAACAAAAGCCAATGCGATAATTAAAAGCCTGATAAGTTGATTCATTACAGATAAAATTAGTTAACCACAAAAAATGGAAATGTAGATTTGATCTGTAAAATACAAATTATATGTTAGTTATTGCATTGACTAAAAGATTGTTTAGACTTTATGCTGTTTGGCGCAATAGTGACCTGAAGCCATTTTTGTGTGACCTTGAATGATTCCTGAGTGACCGGAAATGATTTCCTCGTGACCTGAAATGATTCCTGAGCGACCGGGAGGCATTCCTATATGACCTGGAATCATTCTAACATGACTTAAAATCATTTCTGAGTGCCCCAGAGCTTTTACTAAATGACCTTGTGTAATTCCCTAAAGACCTTGAGAGATTTGCTGATGACCTTATGCCATTTATTAATGCCTCTGAACGAATTACGGATGACCTTGAATTACCTATAATTTACTGGGACAGTAAAACTTACTCGCATTTTTCTGTTATTGGTTATTCCAGGTGCCCACTGTGGCATTGTTTTTATTACTCGCATTGATTCCTTCAATAATATTGGATGTGATATATCTCCTGGCATCACATCTGTAACATTCCCCTTCTCATCAATTACAAATTTCACAAAACACTTTCCTGAAATTCCATATGCTTTAGCAGAAGGAGGGTAACGAACATTTCTGTTTATAAATGCACCCATGGCAGAATCACCACCATAAAAATGCGGCATAATAGTTTCACCTTTTCCATTAGTATATACTTTCAATTTTTCAAATACAAATTCACCATCTTGAGATAGAACAAAAATAGAATCGTTTACAACACCATTAATCACTCCATGTTCTTTGAAGGTAATCGACTCAAAATATTTGTCAGAAATTAGTGTTCCGCTTGTGTTAATGATTCCTTCTAGCCAACGAACTAAGCCATACTTCTCAAAGTCACTATTCCTATTAACTACACGCGCATATTTACCATTAAAATCACATGCCAAATCAAAGTTTGGATCAATAACGAATTCTCCTTTATAGTTGATATATCCATATTTATCTTCAAGCGAAGCATAAGCCAAACCTCCATTAAATGAACCTGCATCGTAAAACAAACAATCAATAACTTTACTACCTGTTGTATCTATATATCCAAATAATAAACTTTCAGAAACCAAGGCCAAGCCTTCGCTAAAAGAATCGGCGTATGTAAACGGCTCTATTTTTTCGTTTACTTTACCGCTCCTATTTGTTAAGTAATAATATTCGTTTTGATATAAAAAAGAATGTGATGTTAGGCTATTCTGCGCATTCAAAATATGGATTGTAATAAAAAAGAAGAATCCTACGGTAAAAATTAGTTTAGTATTTGACATGTATTTATGTAAAGTTTAGGAAGCCCAAAGATAGTAAATTACAATGTATAAACAGCAAAAAATGGAGTAGCTACCTTTGTGTAACTACTCCATAACTTACGAAATACTTAGAGAGTTAAGCCTTCCTTCAAAGAGCTCTCTGATTGATATAGCATTCTTTAGTGAACCACCTCGGGGCAAGCCTCGGGGAATTAAACCCCTGTCAGATTAAACCTACCCAAATGCTCTATCAACTAATTACATCCTCATCAAAAAACAATTGTATTTATAAATAATAAAAAACACATGATTTAATAACTAGTAATCAATGCCTCTACCCTCCTATTCTCTTTATGGAGCTCTTCAGAACAAGATACTCCATCACTGCAATGATTTAGTAGTTTTTTTTCGCCATAACCATGGGCTGTTAATCGATAAATACTTATACCCTTTTTTAAAACATACTTTAAAACGGCATCGGCACGAGCTTGCGATAAAACCATATTATAATCATCGTTCCCCCTACTATCTGTGTGCGAACTTAACTCAACTGTCATGGTGGTGTTCTTCCTCATCATATTCGCCAGTTTATCAAGTTCAAGCGCTGCTTCATCATTGATCTCCCATGAGTTATAATCGAAATTAATATTGTAGAGTCTTAATTTCACTTCCTTAAACTGAGATTTATTTATTTCACTTCCCGTTCGTTTTGATTCTAAAAGGATATTGGATAAGCTTTCAAGGGTTAAATCCTCTTCAGGAATTGGATTTGTTTGTGCGGCCGTTGCTGAAACAATTGGTAATGGTGCAGCAGCACTATTAACAGCAATAAGCTCCGTATTATCAACTTCTACAGAGTCTTCTGTCAATTTTACTACATCTTCATCTTTAGGCTCTTCGTGATTCTCTTCTATTTGTTTATTTTGCTTTTTAAGCATACTTACCGCATAAATATCATCATCTCCCATTCCTCCTTCTCTATTTGAGGCAAAATACCCAAAAGGTTCTCCTTCCTTAAAAACAATCGAAAAATCGTCTCGAGAGCTATTTACAGGAACTCCTAAATTAATTGCTTCTCCGAATTCATCATCATTAATATCTGAACTAAATATATCTAAACCGCCCAATCCAAGATGCCCATCAGAAGAGAAATACAATTTACCCTCATCAGATACAAATGGATACATTTCGTCGCCTTCGGTATTAACAGAAGCTCCACAATTAATTGGTTCACTTGTACCCTCTAAATATACCTCAACGTAATAAATATCGCTTCCTCCAAAGCCTCCTGGTCGGTTTGATGAAAAATACAATCTATCTTCAGATGCCGAAAAATAAGGATGTGCCGAAGAAAAATTGCCATTTGATATATTCTTTAATGGTTTAGGTTTTTGCCAAGTACCTTTTGTATATTTGGAAGTATAGATACCCAAATTAACTTCATCATTGGCATCTTTTATTGTACTAAAAGCCGATGCATTATTAATTGTAAAAAAAGCCAGTCCTCTATTATACACATATTGAAACGAGCTGATATGATATCGTGAATCGATGGGACTAAATGGTTTTGCGTTTTTTAAACTACCATTATCAGAAACTATTGCCTTATACAAACTCAAATAGGGCTGTCCGTTCCACTCATACTCTTTTTTAGTAGTGTCTCGTGCTGTAGAAAATATGACATCATTCTTATAAAAACAGGGTCTATGATCGGCATAAGCTGTATTAATATTTGTAGTACTTACCTTAAATTTGGGATCGGCGTTCTTAAGCGTATCCACAAAACTACGCTGATAGGAGCTTAGTAATAATTGATAGGTACTGATTATGCTATCAGCCTTGTTATAGTTATTATTATATACTAATAAGCGCGCATACGACTCCATGCTTGCACTATCGTTTTCAATCATAAGAATATTATAAAGCTCTTCGGCCTTAGAGTAGTTGCCACTGTTTTTATAGGATTGGGCCAAGTGCCTTAATACATGAACATCGGAACTATCTTTACTTAAAGCTTTCTCATAACTTTTAATGGCTTTTACGTATGCCATATGATTAAAATAATTATCTCCTAACTTCTTATTTATATTTTGGGCATTTAGTTTTAATCCAGCAAATAAAAGAAGCAACAGTACTATACCATATTTACAGCTGCCTTTATTACTAGTTGTTTCAATGATACTATTACCTTGGATGGGCGAAGTAATTTTAGCATACAAACTACTTAAAACTGCCTTCATATTCTGATATTTTAAAGCTTGCATAATTATTAGAAAAATCTTGGAGAATGAATTTTAGTAGCATCACGATATAAGTTTAAACCCAAAATAATCTCGTGAGAACCGTTTGAAAAATTACTTAGCTGCGATTTTGAGAAATCATAAGCATACCCCACTTTAACATTTTTTCCTGCTGCTATTTGCAGAAAAGCAAAAAACGTATCCGGGTTTCGTATTCCTCCGCCTATCGAAAAGGTATTGTAGAGCATGGTTGCCAAACTTATATCAATAGTAGGATCTACATTCTGTACTTTCTTCAGACACACCGAGGGTTTTAATTTTACATTTTCTCCACTAAATGAAAAAACGTATCCACTTATTAAGTAAAGGTGATTTCGTTCTTTTAAATTAAAAACATCATCATCAACTCCATTGCCACTAAACGAAAAACTATTAGTTACTAGTTTTGGAACCGATACACCTATATACCATTTTGAAGAATATAGAAAAAGACCTGCCCCAACAGTAAAAGATGAATGTTGCACTGTACCTTGCTGCAAAACACCATCGTTACTATCGTTTGTTTGCAACTTATCTAAATTAGCAGAATACAAATTTGCACCTCCTCTTAAGCCCATGGCTAAGCGTAATTTACTACTTACATTTATAGTATACGAATACCCCAAAGTAAGCATAGTATTGCTTAAAGGTCCAACTTTATCCTGCATTGCTGTAATTCCTACAGCTGAAGAAAAATACTTAAACGGATAAGCAACTGTGATGGCATTAGATTTTGGTGCACCCGGAAATCCAAGCCATTGGTTTCTATTAGAAAGCTGCAAATTAGTATAATCAATACTTCCCATGTAGGCCGGATTTATGAGCCCCTGATTAAATGTATATTGAGTAAATTGAGTTTCTTGTTGCCCCCATATTGAAGTTAATGGCTGTAAACAAATGAGCAACAATAGTATTCTTATATATTTCATAGTATTAAATTCAAATTAAAGATTGAACAACATTCAGCTTTACCAAACTATTTTCACTTTTATCTACCTTGATATGTATATAAAACCTTTTATAGGTTCATCCTCATCAAACAAATACAATAGGTAATAATAGGTTCCATCAGGCAGGGCCTTACCATTTGTTGTTCCATCCCAACTGTTATCATAAGCTTTTGCGCTATACACTTCAGTTTCCCATCTGTTATAAACCAACAATCGGTTACTAGGAAATTTATTAATATCCTTAATCACAAAAAGATCGTTTTTACCATCTCCGTTTGGCGTAATTGCCTGCGGAATGAATATGCTTTCTTTATATGGTTTTACTACAATATGCAATGTTCCTTGGGAGCAGTTATTGTGCAAATCGCATACTTCGTAAATCAAAGAATCAGAACCAATAAAAGTAGAATTTGCTGCGTAATCGCACTTAATTTGCCCATCTCCTAAAACAGTTACATCAGGATACGAGGCAGGATGAATGAGTACAGAAAGCGATTCCTTATCAATATCATCTTCTAAGTCTGTATCATTAGCTAAAACATTTATTGTATCGCTTAAGCCCTGAATTAACCATATTGTATCAGCTTTGGTTACAGGTGCATCGTCAAAGGACTCTGCAAGCGTAATATAAATATTGGCTCGAGAGCAAAGCTTTGCTGAATCACATATTTCGTAGCGAAGTACATCAGAACCTATATAATCTTTAGCAGGATAATAACTAAGAATTCCTGTTTCAATATTAAACGAAACGTTATCTGAAACTTCGCTACTTATTAGCTTAAAGCTGGAAGGATCAATGTTATTATCTGGGTCTACATCATTACTTAATATATCTATATCGAGCGGTACATCTTCAAATCCATAAGCATAATCATCGTTTGCTATGGGCGGATCATTCACCTGTTTAACATACACAATAATTTCACCAGTGGCAGTTAAGAAGGTATAATCACTAATGCTATAATACAGGAGTGTCATTCCATAAAAATCTTTTTCAGGAGTAAATACCCATTGATTATTTATACTAGAAATACTACCATTCAATACCGGTTCAAGAATTTGTATAGAGCTAACATCAATATTGTTCTCTCTATCGGTATCATTATCGGCTAAACCTGAAAGGACAACAGGCACTTCCTCATCTGTATAAAATACATCTGTATTAGCTATTGGAGCTTGATCTCTATGTAAAACATTGAATACAATCCATGAAGAATCTGCTTGTGGTGGTACTGCATTATCTATAATAAAGTATTGGATAGAATCTTTACCTACAAAATTATTGTGAGGAGTATAAGTAAAAGTACCATCATTACTTAAAACAACATTACCGTTTATTGAAGCCATTGATGCATTACTAAACTGTACACTTAAGCCCATGCCTTCGTTATCAATATCGTTTAATAAAACACTACTTCCCTTGAAGGTTTCATTTTCGTACACATCAAATCTATCAACCACAGCAACAGGAGGTAAATCCACTACCGACAATACTTCTATAATTACTTTTGCGGATGCACACATTACAGGGTTTCCATTATCACAAACTGTATACTCTAAGCTATCGGCACCATAATAATTGGCGTTAGGTGTATAGATAATCTGACCATTGGCGGCAATGATAACCTCACCATTACTAGGAGCCACACTTGCTTGCGAATTATAAATTAGAGATTGTCCATCAGGCTCGTAATCATTATCTGAAAGATTGGCATAGGCCACATTATCTTCTTGAACAATAATGGTATCATTTAATGCAACAGGAGAATGATTAATAGCGTACACCGTATCTGTTTTAGTTGATGTACAGTTATTAGAATCGCTAACAGTAAGCGATACCTGATATTCTGACCCCACTTGGTTACCGATAAATGTATGTTTTGGGTGCTGCTCAATAGAACTTGTATTATCGCCAAAATTCCAGTCCCAGTTTTGTATTTGACCATCCGATAAGGATTGATCGGTAAACTGAACATTGAGCGGATTAGATCCTGACTTTGGAGCTAAGGTAAAAGCAGCCTCAATATTTTTAATATCAGTTTGCTTAAACGTACTATCAATGCAGCCCTGCTCATCAACAACGGTTAATTTTGCTTGTACTACACCAGCTTCTTTATAAGCATAAGTAACAGGTGAAATTCGAGCAAAATCTTCTTTATTAAAATCCCAATACTCCTCGTTAATCGAATAGTCGGATTTACTATTATTGGTGAATAGTATACTCTCGCCTAAACATGCATTTTGTTTAGATGAGATGATATCTGCCTGAAGCGTTGATTTAAAAACCGTAACAAAATTCTCTTTCTTTAATTTAGCGCTACATCCTATCGAGGTTTTTATATATAGCTCAACATCGTAAGTTCCGGGCGATTGATAAACATGACTTGGTGATTCGGTATTATTACTATAAGCATTGTCGCCAAAATTCCAAACTATTTCATTTACCTGAGATAACTGCGAGGAGTTTAAGTTAATCTCGCCCTGAAATGAAAGTGCTGTTCCTTCACACACCTCTTCACTCTCACTAGTAAATGATAAATCAGGATAATTATCTACCACAATAGGGTCTCCTTCATACTCCATTGTACAACCATCCTTATCAGTAAGAATAATTGAAGGAAAGAAACTGCGCGCTTCATTGTAGGCATGACTAAAGCTATACTGGTTGTTATAATCATTTGTGCCATCTCCAACATCCCACGAAATTTCGTTTTCACTATCAGTAGTTGTAGAGTAATTAACAATAAGGGGCACACAGCCCGAGGAAACATCAGTTATAATAGACCCCACTGGACCGGTTAAATGTATAAAGTCTTCTTTTTTAACTTCGATGGTACATCCTCCTTTACTAGTAGCCATTAAGGTAACATCAAAATACCCCGGCTGATTGTATAAGTATTGAGGATTTTGATATGGCGATGATGCTCCTTCGCCATCGCCAAAATCCCACTCCCACATATAAATATCGTCAGAAGAGCGATCGTAGAACACTGCTGGTAATGCATTACGGGCGCATCCTAATTCTGTTTTATAAGCATCAAAATCAACTTTTGGTGTAATTACTTCTACACTTTGATGCGAGGTGCTTGTACATCCGTTCTCATTGGTAACAGTTAAGCTTACATCATAAATACCATCGGTATTATAAATATGTTGAGGTTCCAAGGCAGTAGACCTACCTCCATCTCCAAAATCCCATGCATAGCTGAGCTTGTTACCCAATGATATGTTTTGAATTTGTAATTCAGAATTGGTACAAGCATAATCATCGAGAATAAATATTGACTCCGAAACTAAAACGGTTAAAGTTAATGTATCAGAGTAACTACATCCTTTTTCATCTGTTACGCTTAATATTACCTCTTGTTCTCCTGGGAAACTAAAGGCATGTTGAACTATCTCTTCTTTTTTAGTTACACCATCAGCAAAAAACCAAGTACGGTCGATTATATTGGAAGTGGAGGTAGAAATATCTCTAAGCTCAAATATTTCATCAACACAAACTTCATCCTTTACAAAGCTTATTTTGGGTTGCGATGTATTTACCTTTACAGCATTTTCCTTTACAATAACTTCTCTACATCCGTAGTATTCCTTTACGGTTAATTTCACATCAAACTCTCCTGCTGAAGTATAAACATGGCTTGTTTCTCCAACATATGTGGTATCAATATGCCCATCTCCATAATTCCAATACCATCTGGATATTGTACCTGTTGTACTTGTTTTATCAATAAAAGAAACTTCAAATGGCAAACAGCCTTCATTAGCTCCTTCCACAGCAAAATCAGGATCAGTTATGGATACATGAATGGCTTGCATCATATAATCGCTGCAGCCTGTGGTGTAATTCTCAACTGTTTGGTAGGCATAATAGTTACCTACATTTTGGTATATGTGGCTTAGAGGCGTGGTTTGAGTTTGTGTACCATCACCAAAATTCCAGTTAATGGCATCATATTGGTTTGCATAATTGCTGATATAACTTTGCGCAGGAGCCTCACACAAAGGATTATCCATAAAGAAAAAGGCTACTGGAGGTTTAATGTAAATATCATCCTCCTTTTTTTGTGAAGCTTTACAACCGTAATTATCTAACTTTAGTTCAACCGATTTATATCCTGATGAAATAAATTGCAAATGATAATCTCCGGCAGAATTTATAATATAAGAATCTCCAATATTCCATTCTTCTAGTTGATAATTTGATGAATTATTTACCAACTCAATAGACGATTGGTTACAGCTATCTGTTTGATTCACCTCAAAATCAACAATGGGTTTTTCGCCTCCAGATATTACAACTTCAGAACTTACAGAGCATCCCTTATCGTTTGTATAGTTTAAAGTGGCCTTGTAAACTCCCTCATCAGTAAATGTATGAATCGGAGATTGTAAAGTAGACACTTGACCATCACCAAAATCCCAAGTTAAATTATCAATATTTTCTTCTTTACTAAACTGAACTTCAAGTGGTACACATCCCTCATTACGGCTTACTTGAATAGGGATAGTTTCGGGCGGGTACAACTTAATATTTTTAAGCACAGTATCCGTTTTTGCACCATCATAAGCAATTAACTTTACAAAGTATTCCCCAGTGCTATTATAAGTATGATTTACTGTAACAGATGATTCGGAGCTAGTTCCATCTCCAAAATCCCAAATAACTTTATCTGTCATTTTAGAAGTGTTTGTAAATTCTACTAAATAAGGAGGATTACAAAAACTCTTTCTCTTATAACTAAAGTTAGCCAATGGAGCAGGAAACACCACTAATTGACTGGTTCGATACAGATTACACCCATTGCCTAAAATTGCATTTATGCTTACCTCGTACCTACCAGTATCGGCATAGCAATAATTGAACTCTTTTTTATTGCTTACATTCCCATCACCTAACTCCCACTCAACATAAGCAACACTTGAATTATTAATCCTAAAATGTATACTATCCTTAACACCTGTACCACTTTTCATAATTGAATAATCTAATGAATCAACACTTAGGTTAATTGCATTTTCCACTCTTATGGAATCGGTACATGCACCCATTTGGGCCGCTAAGGAAATAGTATAGTCACCATTGGTATCAAAAACATAATTCAACTCCTGCTCTTCAGAAACAAGTTCGTCATTTATTTTCCACTTCCAATTGTTTATATAAACAAACGGTTCATCAACTCCATCAATAGTAGTAGTGTTTTTAAATGATGGATGATAGGGAAGCTCACAGGGTTTACTTCCTCTTATATTGAAGTCTACATTTGGTAACTTACCTACTGATATAAATTTTGATTTTGAGGTATTGCCATAACAACCATGCTCATCAATAGCCATTAAGGTAACCTTATAACTACCTGCCCTATTAAATGTAAAAGTTGGGTTTTCTTCTGATAAAGAAGCCCCATCTATAAGCCACACCCAGCTTTCAATTGCTCCATCAGATGTTGTGGATCTATCTGAAAACTGCACCTCTAAAGGAACACATCCTGAACTAATATCTGAGGTAAAATCAGGTGCTGGATTATTATACACCTTTATATAATTATTCTTTTCGGCAGAAACGGTTCCATTAATAGTTAATTTAACGGTGTATTCACCTGGCTGTATATAATTTACCAATGGGTTTTGTAAAGTAGATATGTTTCCATTACCTAAATCCCACCTCCACGAAGTAGCACCTTCTGAATCATCGGTAAATTGAACATTTAAAGAGTTACACCCCTCTGTAATATTAGCATAGAAATTTGCCTTTTGAGAAAATAGTTGACTAAAACTAATAAATGGCAAAAGAATAAAGGCAAGTATACTAAACCGACAACGCGATTGAGTTCCTGCTCCGAAAAATAAGATCATAGGTCCTGAAGAATAGGTATATTTTCAGGTTACGAAGTTAACATTTCAGTTTATTATAAAAAATAAATTATGTTATATGTAATAATTCTATATTATTATTCAATAATACTTATGAAATCTACTTCTGATTAGAATCAGTTAAATTAATAACCTTATGCCATTTATTAATGCCTCTGAACGATTTACGGATGACCTTGTATGATATTACAAGCACCAAATACGTGCTTCTCATAAAAGGATTTCTTACTACTATACCTGTTAAACATTGAATTTACAAGGCAAAAGAAATGGAGTAACTAACTCTGTGTAACTACTCCATAACTTACAAAATACTTAGAGAGTTAAGCCTTCCTTCAAAGCGCTCTCTGATTGATATAGCATTCTTTATTAATAGAATTGAAATGAATAAGTTTCTGTTATCGTTGTAAAATTAAAGGTGGGACTGGATATCTTTTATCTAGTCAATAGTAAATATCGAAGTACATGTCGTATAAACTTTTGTCCCACCTTTTATATAACCAGAGTAAATTATTGTAATTCTGTTTTAAGCTGCTCTGCCCATTGTATTAACCTTTGCGGACTTAAGTCGGACTGATTATCATCATCAAGGGGTAAGCCAATAAACATACCGTCTATTTCAGCTAACGATTCATCGTACTCATAACCATCAGTGCTTACTTTGCCAATAAATTGGCAAGCTTGCTCCTTTAAGGCATTGTGTATTATACCTATGGCATCAACAAAAGTATCGGCATATGATTCTCCATCACCTAAGCCAAATAATGCTACTTTTTTACCCTCTAATTTTAGGCATTGTAGCTTTGGTAAAAAGTCTTCCCAATCGTCTTGTAATTCGCCCACTCCCCATGTTGAAGAGCCTAGAATTATAGTTTCGTAATTGTTTAATTCATCAACAGATGCTTTGTAAACATTATGTACATCGGCATCTAATAACTTTGCCAACTCTTTGGCTGCATCCTGAGTATTACCCCCTGTTGAGCCGTAAAAAATTCCTATATTACTCATTATCTTTACTGTTTTTAGATTTCTTCTTCGTTTTCTCTTTCATCCAATCTTCATCGTGTAACGAAAAGCCTCCTATCATAAAAACACGGGTACTCTGATTGTCGATTTTAGTTTTTAAAGTTGTCATGGTTGTTAGTTTAAATAAGTTGCGACTAATAATTCTTCGCGTATTGTTTTCAATATTTTTAAGCATTCGTTGCAGCCAAAAAGATATTTTAATTCATTAAGTTCTTCTTTATTCAATAAAATTCGAATATAAGAATCACTTGTTGGAATTATTATTTTACGACTAAATGCTGCCTTCGTATTTTGCGTTTCCCACATTGCCCCATCAAGCGTAGCTAAATAATCTGCGTACTGTTGAAATTGCGATTTACTCAGGTTGATATTTATATTTTTATACTCAACATGTATCAAATTACATTTTGAGCATTTAAAAACTTTTCCGTTAAGTGTTTCTTTATATGTGACCATAAAAGCATCATTTGTTTTAAACTGACCATACAAATTAATCGACATTTTTATTCAAATGAAATCCCCAATAGTAGGGTTTTATGAGCCTGATTATACCTAATAGTAGTGATTGAATTAGGCTATTTACAGAATGTTTAAAGGTGAGATTGGATATTGTATTTAAGAGAATAGAAGACAAATTAATATATTCATCGAAGTTAAATTCTGAGATATTACATACATCCTTAGGCCAGGTAAACTTTTTATTGCCGTTTTGATATAAACGAACTAAAATAGCTGGACTATACTCACAGCCTATGACTTTTTTTAGTCGGCATCGTATCTCAATAAAATTGCATTTTTTCATGCCAAATTGGCTAAATCCCCAATCGAATTCAATAAATCCCTGACAATTTGGCTAAATCCCCACTAAAGTTCAATGAATCCCTGACAATTTGGCTAAATCCCCACTAAAGTTCAATGAATCCCCATCAAAATAGACTTTTCCCCATTGGTTTTGAGTAAATCCCCAATAGGATTGTGTAAATGGAGCATGGATGGCTAATTTAAAGAGCTAAACTACCCAAATTTATGCTGACAGACTATGGCCTTTATTTGTTAGGCATTAACATTTCTATCATCAATATGATACTTGCTTTATGAGATATAGCTACTTTTAATTTATCCCCTATTTTGAAATTTTCAAATTCTTCCTTTGAACAATTATATTTAAAGGCTCCAAATTTCAAATAGTGCCTGTTAGAAGACCCTGAGGCAAAATAATTACCAGTCGAATAAGTACCATATTTTTCAGTTCCTTTTGACTCAACAACAAATTCCTCAATTCTTTTAGTTCCAGATTTTAGGTCTACATTTATAGTTCTTACTTTTAATTTATACCATAAATACGCAATAGTCGTAAATACGACAGGAAAAGTCCATTGTATTTGCAACATCCTAAAAAGAAAACTCTCCTCATAAATATCAATAAAGAATACCCCAGCTATTAACAAAGACAATATTCCAATCATTGTAACGCTTATTGTCATAGAATCACGATAAGGTTTTTTAAAGTCATTCAATGTTTGTATGTCTATTTCTGTTAGTTGTTCTATATACATTTTATATAAAAACTATGTTCCTGAATTCTATATGTAGTTAAGTCTGTCTGTTATTGTTTTTAATTACCAGACTTAAGTTCCAAGCGACCACAAACGCCATATGCTTTATACTAGCGTATTAAGAGCTTTTCTTTTGCGCCTAACTTATACTCAGTGTCATTTAATGAAATTTTGAATTGTTGACATTTTATGTTTTTCGAATTTATTTGTTCTACTATAGTTTGCTCTTCTTTTGGATCCATATTATAACCAAAATATAATTCCTCTATTGCATCTAAATTAAAAGAAACAAGGCCTGTATTTGATTTATATTCATTAAAAGGTCCGAATGCAAACCTAATTTCGTCTTCATATTTCCAGTCAATTGATTTTGTTCTAAGCCACTCTACAACCGCCTTGAATGAATCTTCAAAAAAACAATTTGATTTAAGTACTTTAGAATACTTAACAAACAATGGTATTACCTCATTAAATTCATTTTGCGACTTTAGGCTCCTATATAATTTTTCAAAATTAAAGCCGACACATAAACCTTTGTGACTGTCAGCATACATTGACCACATTAATATGTCCAGTTTCTTTTTAGAAAAGCATGTAACCCCTTTAAGGTACCGCTCTCGAAGGGCAAAATCGTTTTTAAATAAATCAATTAATGGCTCTTTGGAATTGCGAATCGCCTCTAATTGTTTTTTTCTTCTTTCTTGTCTACTTAGGTTCGGGAATTGTTTATTAATTAAGTCTTTCAAGTATTGTTCTGGCAGATTATCATAGCAAATTAGTTTTGGATGACAATCATAGGGATCATTAAAATAGGCTGGATTCTTTATTAATAAGGTGCCGTTTGAAATAATCTCTTGCGCACCTTTAAAATCAACGTATTTGTAAATAATAGGGAAATTATCTATTAATTCTTTGTATTCTTGTTTTAACTTGTCTTTATACATAGTTATTATGCATTGGAGTTAAATTGCTGTTAACTATTCTGTATCCCATCTTTTATGTCAATACATCCATATGGTTACTATCTTTTCAGCAATGAAAGTAGAAAAAAATATGGCTTATGATAATTATTAGAGTACCTTTTTGATGTTTCTACAGTTCTTTTTTTTTTGATACTCTGAATTTTTTACCTCTTAAAAATACCGTATTACATTAAACCTCAAACTGAATACCCTGCGAAAGCGGCAAGTCGGCAGAATAGTTTATGGTTACCGTTTGTCTACGCATATAATTTTTCCAGGCATCGCTTCCGCTTTCTCTGCCTCCTCCTGTTTCTTTTTCGCCTCCAAAAGCACCTCCTATCTCAGCACCCGAAGTACCAATATTTACATTAGCAATACCACAATCGCTGCCACAATGCGATAGGAAATATTCCGCTTCACGCATATTAGTTGTCATAATAGTAGACGAAAGACCCTGGGGAACATTATTTTGTATTTCAATAGCTTCCTTTAACTCATTGTATGCAATGATGTATAATAAAGGTGCAAATAACTCATCTTGAACAATTGTCATATCAGAATTAACCAAAGCAATACTAGGTGATACATACGAGCCTTTTTCGAAACCAGGGACTTGAAGTATGCCTCCTTCTACTATAAATTGGCCTCCTTGCTTTTTACAAGCTTCAATACCTTCCATATAATTCTGTACCGCCTCATTATCAATTAGTGGCCCCATATGATTATTTGCATCTAACGGATTTCCGATTTTAACCTGAGCATAAGCACTCTTCAATTTATCGACTACGGAATCTAAAACCGATTGATGCACAATTAAACGTCTGGTTGATGTGCATCGCTGTCCGCTTGTGCCAATTGCGCCAAAATATGTGGCCGGAATAGCAATACCTAAGTCTGCATTTGGAGTAATAATCATGGCATTATTCCCTCCCAATTCTAATAAGGATTTCCCAAACCTTTGTGCCACGTTAAGCTTTACTGCTTTCCCCATTCGGCTAGAACCGGTTGCGGATACTAGGGCTATATCTTTATCTAAACTCTGCCACTCTCCTACTTCTTTTCCGCCTGTAATGAGGCAACTAATCGCCTGAGGCAAACCCCTTTCTTGAAGAATAGAGGCTATTAATTTCTGACAGACTAAGGCTGTTAAAGGTGTTTTTTCTGATCCTTTCCAGATACAAATATTACCACACACCCAAGCAATGGTGCTATTCCAACTCCATACGGCTGTGGGAAAATTGAAAGCTGATATAATGCCAATTACACCCAAGGGGTGCCACTGTTCATACATACGATGCATGGGGCGTTCGCTGTGCATGGTTAGGCCGTATAACTGTCGTGATAAACCTACAGCAAAATCGCAGATGTCAATCATTTCTTGCACTTCTCCATAAGCCTCTTGGATGCTTTTACCCATTTCATAAGATATCAGCTTACCTAAGTGATTCTTCTCCTTCCTCAACTTTTCACCGAAAAGACGAACTATTTCACCTCGCTTAGGGGCTGGAATATTGCGCCACACTTCGCTCGCCTTTTTCGATTCTTCAACAATAGTTTGATAGGCTTTTTTATCGGTAGTCTTTATTGATGCCATTTGAGAACCATCAACCGGAGAATACACCTCAATTAACGAAGCCCTTGATTGCACTGAATCTGAACCAATCCATGACCCTTCGTTTAGTTCTTCTATCTGAAAATGATCTAAAACATCTTGTAACATAACGAGTAGTTTAATGATTAATACTTAAATACATTCACAATATTATAAGCCAAATTTTAATCTAAAACAGTAACTTAAAGCCTTGCCCAAAACCAAGCTAATATATTCCGAGGCACGGTATTTCTTTTACTTCTTGCCTGTTTGGTTTGAGTAGGTACTTTCAAATATTTTATCGGCATTGGCTGTTTCAAAACCTTCTCTTCTTTGTGCTCGCGTAATTTGGTTTATAGGTAAATCCGCGAATTGAGGCAAAACCTTTCGTTCTGCAAACTCAACATAACTTCCGGGTATTTTATGAATGTCCTCTTCGGCAAAAGTGGCTTCAATCAGCTCTGAAACTGATGAGCTTTGCAATAAAAGTCCATCTTTACTTACTTTTATTATTCCACCAGCATCGTTCAACTTAATTCCTATCGAAACCAATAATTGATTAAATTTTTCCAATGTATTATAAGGACTCGCTAAATTATGCACACTAATGGTAAAATGATTTAGATAGTATTTGTTATAGATAGTCCACGATGCATATTCACTTTCGTTAGCTAAAATTTTATAGTTTTCCCAAGTGGGTGTTCTCCATAATTGCGAATGAAGAAAATTATCGACCATCGCGGCATCATCTAAATTTATTGTATCCACAGGATCGGATTTCACTTCATCAGTAAACGATTTTATCAAAGTTTGAATCTCATCAGAGAAATCATTTACTCGTAATTCACTTATAAATATTCGAGGTAAATTAGTTTTTGGAGGCGCATACCAGCGGGCATTTATCTTCTTATTCTCAAAATAATATGCATCGCGAGCTTCATATCCATGATGCAGAAAAATTTTCTCTAAAGATTTAATGCCTAATTGAGGCACTCCAATGGTTCTGAAAGCAATATGATCGTTTTCAATATCAGATAAATCTTTAATTAATCCTTTATCAACAAGCGTTTGAGTAATTCTATTTACATCAGGAACGCGCTGTTGATACCGAGTCATTAAGCCAGACAAAATTTGGTGAAGCGTTTCCATAATTACATTTGATTTTTATAGTATTGACCATATGTGGTGGATAAAAAATCATCCAAACTAATATCCTCTTGTTTTAAGTATCCTTTTGGAGCTGTAATGCCTTTGTGCACCAACTCTATAACACTACAAACGCTTGAGGCTGTAGTCCATGATATCGCTCTGTACTCCTTGCCATCAATCTGCTGAGGCAGATAAGTATGAAAAAACTCTTCGCGAAAAAGCTTATCTCCTTTCCAACCCTCAACGGCTGCATATACATGCACCATATCTTCTTTAACAGGAGGCTTAGCAATGGTTAATATCTCCTCAATGAGCTCTTTTTTATCCTTTAAGATTAACTCCGATAATAAGAATCGCATTAATCTGGCATGACCAGGATAACGTATTGTTTTATAGTTTAAAGTATCAACCTTGCCTTCTAGAGTTTTACATAACGTACCCAAACCGCCACTTGTGTAAAAAGCTTCGTATTCGCGACCTTCGATATTAATGGTTTCTAAACCCAGTAGAGAGCTTACATACTTTCTTTTGCCATTTGCTATTACCTCTGCATCTTCAATATACTCGTTAATAACACCTGCCGGCGACCAGTTAAATGAATAACCCAATAAACCATTAGGATACCTAGGCAAGGCTCCTACACGCAACTCAACATCTCTAAGACGGCTAAACTTATTTATTAAACTGCATCCCACAATGGCAATATAACCGGGAGCTAAACCACATTGCGGTGCCATAACTCCTTTGGATGTTTCGGAAAGTTTCTTTATCTCAACTGAGGTTTTAATATCCTCTGTTAAATCGAAATAATGAATGCCTAAAGTGTGCGCTATTTTAGCAATAATAATATTGTACTTGTAAGGTAAGCACGATACCACAGCATCAACTTCCCCAAGTTGTTTTAATGTTGTTTGTTGATTTGAAATATCAACCACAGAAGTCTTAAAAGGAAAAGATTCTGTAACAGGTTCTGAATCGAAACCATGTACTTTAAATGATTTACTTAATAAAATGGCAACTAGCGATCCAACTTTGCCAAGTCCTACAACTGCAACATTTTTTATCATACTCACCATATTTAGAATTACCACTCTCAACCATAAGTTAAGAAAGTTTTTGATGGTATGTAGTAGTTTGGTAGTAAGATTTATTCTTAAGAAGGAATAAGGTAAACGATCAGAGTTAACCTACAGATTAACCCTAACTTATTTCAATAATTAAAAGAAACTATGATAGAACTGTGCATGCGACAAAGCATTATTATTTTATAATATTAGGACAATACAAGCGCACTTGTAATTCTGTTAAAGATTCGGCAACTGCCATTAAAGCTTCTATTTGCTCATAACTCAAAGCCGTTAAGTTAGTACCTACTCCTAAAGCTACTTTTAGAACATTATTGTTTGGAAACGACTTCTGTAATTCACCGTAATTTATTCGCTGTTCCATATATGCTGTAATTTCCTGTTTAGTCATCTTTGCTATTTCTTCCTCACTTAATCCATGTGCTTCAATAATAGTAGAAGTTAACTGTCCGCCTTTGGCATAGTTCGCAAAATAGGATAAACACGTCTTCGGATCGTAAGCTAAGGACAAATAGGCAATCGATTTTTTACCCAAATACTTATTTAAAATTACATTATTTATAAACTGAATATTCTTAATTCTATTCATAAATAATTCACTAGTCTGTATTAAAAGCATCAAAGTATTATTCATCTGGGTAAGAGGTTTAAACCCTGTACCGGCATCGCTTACAATAATGTTTTCACACTCATAAACGGAACCATGATGCGTTAATTTGTGAATTCCCTGATTATCGTATACTCCCCCATCAATTAATGTAGGATTTATAAGTTTATAGTCCTGAGAATTTTGATAATAAGACTTAGCTATTTTTATAGGTAAAGGCAAAAGGCACACATGATGATGCCATAACAGCCCTACTAATAGGAAAATTATCATTTCTGAATTTTATTGATTTTCTTCCATTTTGTGAATACTCATAAAACGAATCATTCATCTTCTCTTTAGAAAAAGTAAATGGTCTGCCCGATTCAATATTGGTAGAATTAATAGCTAAAACAGGACTATGTGGTAAATCCTTTAGTGTTTTATTCTGATAAAAAACCTGAGAATAACGCTTTTCAATCATCTTACTAAATGGAAGTAAATTAAATTGAAATTTGAGGAATAAAGCAATTACCGGTAAATACAGAAACAGTAAATACCAAGCAAAATATGCTAAAACAAATGGCAATATAAGTACGAAAAGTCCTACAATGGCTAATATCACATACGAGGTTTTAAGCATATTTCTTTGTAGGCCTTCCTTAAATTCTTTTTCAAAACTCTCGAAATTATCTTTATTTAAAGTGTAGGCAGCACCAACTATTGAACCTCCTGAAACGGTTGAAATTACATCTACTTTATCTAATATGCCCATTTGATTTAACTTACGTAAAGTTCCTAAATGGAAAGCTGCTGCTCTAAAACCTCCACCCGATAGGGCTATTCCAATTTTTTGCTTCATAGTTATTATTAATGTTTAGGTTTTCGTTAATATAGTAAAAAGAAACCCTCCATAACAAAAGCAATGGAGGGTTTCTTTATAAGGTTTAATATAGCTCTTATTTGAATATATCGTACTCTCCCACATCCGTTAATATCTCCGATCCGGTTTCTGTAATCAATACTGTATGTTCAAACTGTGCCGATAGTTTACCATCGATGGTACGGGCAGTCCAACCATCATTTTTATCAATATTAGCTTTGGGCTTGCCTAAGTTAATCATTGGTTCAATGGTAAAAATCATACCTGGTTTCATTAAAGCACCCGATCCTCTTGGAGCACTATGCTCTACCTGAGGCTCCTCGTGAAACTCTAATCCAATACCATGACCACAAAACTCATACACTACACTGTATTTATTCTTCTTGGCAAACTGATCAATCGCATAACCAATATTCCCAAACTTATTATTAGGTCTTACCTCATCAATACCCAAATAAAGCGCTTCTTCTGTATCCTCAACCAATTTAGCAGCTTCCTCAGAAATATTTCCAATGGTAAACATGGTGCTTGTATCGCCATAATAACCATCTAAAATTGTGGTAACATCAATGTTTAAGATATCCCCTTCTTTAAGAATAGTTTTATCGTTAGGAATACCATGACAGATTACATCGTTTAAAGAAATACAACACGATTTTGGATAACCATGATACCCAAGAGTAGCAGGTATTGCACCATTATCGCGCATATATTCTTCAATTAATTTATCTAATTTATTGGTATTAACCCCTTCTTTTACAAAGTCACTAATATACTTGAGTGTATTACCAGCCAACTGAGAGCTTTTACGTATCCCCGCAATTTGCTCCGCATTTTTTATTATTATCTCTTCCATTTAAATCTCCTTCTAAATATAATATGCCAAGGATACTGTAATAATATCTTTTAGCTTTATAGAAACGCAAAGATAGTTATATAGTTTTGTGTTGACATATGTTTTAAGTCAGATTGTACTTATTTTGGTATTGGTAAACAGCCTGAAGCTATTAAAACCAATATAATACAAACACATTCTGATGCACAAAGAATAAAATTAGGTAGGCTTTACTCCTGTTTAAACTCATAAATACCAAGCTATTTTTTTGTAATTTTGCGGCTTATGAATAAAGCAATCGATTTAACTAAAGGGCCGATATTTAAGCAACTGTTCAGCCTTGCAATTCCTATTATTGGCACTTCGCTAATGCAAATGGCGTACAACTTAACTGATATGATTTGGTTAGGTCAGCTAGGTAGCGATGCGGTTGCTTCTGTTGGTTCTGCAGGTTTTTACGTTTGGCTTGGTATGTCAATTCTGCTTATTACGCGCATTGGTGCCGAAATAGGCGTATCGCAATCTTTAGGTAAACAGGATAAAGAAAAAGCGGGTAAATTTGCCAGGCATTCCTTGTTTTGGGCACTAGTATTATCAACCGCCATAATGCTGATTGCTTTAATATTTACCCCCGAGCTCATTAGTGTATTTCGCTTATCTGAAGGTGTTGTTGAAAACGGTTCTATCAGTTATTTACGCATTGTTTCGTTGGGATTTATTTTCACCTTTATCAATCCTACATTTCAGGGTATTTATAATGGCGTTGGCAATAGCAGACTTCCATTTTACTATCTATTGGTGGGTTTAGGACTAAATATGATATTAGACCCTTTACTGATTTTTGGCTTTGGCTTTATTCCGGAACTGGGAATAGAAGGTGCAGCCACAGCTACCGTTATTGCTCAATTGGTGGTTTTTATCATTTTTATGATCCGCTTTGTTTGGAAGAAAGAGATTATGGATCCACAACTGAAACACTTTAAGTTGTGCCGAGATATTACCAAATCTATATTTAAGTTAGGATCTCCGATTGCTGCCGAGAGTAGTCTGTTTGCTATTTTTGCATTAATCCTAGCGCGTATGATTACCCAATGGGGCGATACGCCCATTGCAGTGCAGAGTGTAGGTGCTCAAATAGAAGCACTTTCGTGGATGACATCATCGGGCTTTGCTACGGCATTGGGAAGTTTTACGGGACAGAATTACGGAGCTGGTAATTGGGACAGAATAAAGAAAGGATACCTTACCACAATTGGTATTGGCGTGGTTTTAGGTGGGATAATAACGCTTGCTTTCTTATTTTTAGGAGAGCCTATTTTCTCCCTCTTCTTAAAAGAAACCACTGCTTTGGCAATGGGTGTTCATTATCTTAAAATACTTGCTATATCACAAATATTCATGATTCTTGAAATAATAACGCGTGGCGCCTTTAATGGTATTGGAAAAACCGTGCCCCCATCGCTTGTTGGTATCATATTTACAGGCGCCCGAGTACCTGCTGCGCTTATTCTTTCATCGGAAAAACTATTGGGTATGTTTGGTATCTGGTGGGCCATTAGTTTATCAAGCATAATTAAAGGTCTGGTATTAATGACTTGGTATTTAATTGTACTGAAGAAACATAATTCGGGCTCATCGGGCTTAAAAAGTAAACTGATTAGTTGTATTCCGAATAGGTTACGACAACAAATTAGAATTGAACAGGAGTAGTAAATAATGTTAAACCAAACCCTGACTTTAAAGCGTATCGTGATAATGAAGTTACTATGGCTTATTATTACAAAGATATGAACGGTGAATGTGTCAAAAAGATTTCTATCTCAGCTGACCAATATATGGATTAAGAATAAAGAAAAGTTCTAATCAAGTATCTACCAGCGAACTATTATTCTGCTGCCCCCCCTTTCCCACTGGCCAAGGAACCCGCCTGAGCTATGCGCCTCTCTATAGTTTGGGCGCACATACTTTTATTTACTAAGCACAGTATAGAGGACGGTGTTTATTGGTTGGCACTAAACTTCGGCTAGCAATGCCAAACCACCGATTTGGCTTTAGAAATAAAACACTAAAACAAATCAGTGATTTGGCTTCATGAAAGTTTGAAAGGTCTGATTTGTGAAATCGCCATACACTTCATTTGGCTAACCTTTGGCTTTCATACAGAACATACTTCAAATCAATAATTGAAACTATAAAAGCCAAATATATATACAAGTAAGCGCCAAAACATATATGTCCAAAACATAAACCCACTTACCTCCTAATTTTACCGTTGGGATTGAGGATAAATTTAGTGCCGATAGAAACATCATAAGTGCATATATTATTAAAGAAAAGGTGCTTGTTTTAAAGAAGCCCTCAAATAAGAATACAAATGCCAAAATAAGCACATTATTATCAAGAGGGAAACCTTTATAGGTTTTGCTATCGATAAGCCCATATACATTAAAGTAGCTTAGCCGAATAGCACTAGATGCAACAATTATAAATGCACCAGGTATAAACCAAACATTGTAATTTCCGTAACTTAAAAGTAGGATAGCAGGCAAAATACCAAAACTTACAATATCAATCATAGAATCAAGCTGAGCGCCAAATTCACCCTGTACCTTCGTTCGTCCTTTCAGTTTACGTGCAATAATACCATCATACCAATCGAACAGCACAGCCCACAAAACCGCTACTATTGCAGCTGAAAAATTTTCTTGTATGGCAAAATAAATTCCTATTACGGCACTTAATAAACCTAATAGAGAACAAATATTTGGCAAATCGATGATAAAGCTGAATACACTTTTTTGTTTGATACTATTCATACATCACCTCCTTTAGTGCAGCAATTAGTTTATTATTTTCTTCCTGAGTTCTACTGGCAATACGTATATACCGGTGGGCATCGGGTTGGGTTTTTCCAACACTATCTTTGATGTAAATATTGTGCTTAATAAATAAACGCTTTACCACTTCAGGGCCACTTATAGCCGCATCTGGCAAACGGCAATAAATGTAGTTAGCATCGGGGTTAAAAACGTTCATTCCTTCAATGGAACACAACTGGTCGTAAAAAATATCTCTATCTACTTTTACTTTATTGCAACTCGCCTTAAACTCCTGTTTATATTGGGGTAATATCCTTAAAAATTCTTCGGCAAAACCATTGATGTTCCAAATGTGTATGCCACCTCTAACCTTTTTTGCAAAATCGGCATTTGCTGTTAACATGTAACCAATTCTCAATCCACAAATACCATAGGCTTTACTCATACTTTTTAGAATTGCCATATTAGGATATTTGTCAATATCTTTCTCTAGACTTATCTGTTCATTATTATCGGCAAAATCCAGAAAAGATTCATCAATAATAAGCATGCAATTGCTTGGTTCTAGCTTTTTAGCTAATCTAATTAAATCGTTTTTTGGAACTAACATCGATGTAGGATTATTGGGCGTAACCACAACAGCCATATCGGCACCAACTTTTATTGCTTCATCGGCAAATTTATCTACATCAAGTTGTAAGGATGGAAATTCAAGGGGGAATTCAACAGCCTTGCCTTCAGGGGCTGCATTCACATATTCATTAAATGAGGGAACAGGAACTATAATTTTCTTTGCTAAACTTCCTGAAAGTATTTTTATAATTTCGGCAGCGCCATTTCCTACTATAATTCTTTCTGATTGTTGGTTAATAATGCAGCCAATTAGTTCGGCAAGTGCATCTTGCGCCATTGGATAATTCAGAACAAGGTTGTGAATATTATCTTTTAAATGACTAAAAATTTCCTTGGGTGGGAAATATAAGTTATACAAATAAGCATGATCGGTAAAGTGGTGCCTATAATAGCCACCATGCTGCTTTGATATGTATTCGTATTTTTCTTCTTGCGTATTGTATTTATTCTCCATTGTATTTTTATGCTTCATTACTTCTTCTGTTCCTTCTTTCAATTATACTATTGAATTTTCGTGCCTAACAACCTTTTGCTCTGGCACAGGAAATAACAATTCAGCTTTTGCCAAATCTTCAATAGTGTCGATTTCGTACCACGGTTTGTGGTCGAAGGAAACCGAGTTAAGAGAGAGGCTTTTACTATCAACCATTTCAGAAAAAACGGTTTCGTAATAACAGTTCACATCACCTGCTTCTATATATTGGTTTAAACGCTTAACAATAGCCTGCCACGATTGAAGCGAAAAGCTATATATATTAACGGTTTTATACCTAATATCAGAATAGGAATCGCTAGTTCCTTGTTGAAATTGTGTAACCATATTTGTTTGGTCGATAGACACTGTGGTGCCGTTTAACCAAGGTTGCATTAAAGCAACAGCCATCCTATCAGGATAAACCATATCATCAAGTAAGGTAGAACTCAATACCAAATCGCTTTCAAATAAAACAAAGGGCTCATTGATAATATTTTTAGCCATCCAAAGCGAATAAATATTATTGGTTGTTTTATATAAAGGACTGTGAATATATTCAATATTCAAGTCTCCCGATTTATCTCCAAGATAATCAACAATGCATTTTTGTTCGTGGCCTGTTACAATTACCAATCGTTTAAACCCTTGCTTTTTTAGGTTGGTAACCAGTCGGGCGAGAATAGATTTTTCATTAACAAGAGTAAGGCATTTTGGAGAGCTTTTAGTTAGAGGAAAAAGGCGACTTCCAGTACCAGCAGCAAGAAGCAATGCCGTGGTAATACGTTTTGTACCACAACAATTGTTTATATCAGTATTCATGTAAAGATGTATTGATATCATCGAAATAAACTAAACACCCTTAAGGCATTCAGCGCACTAAGTATTAGTACTCCAATGTTGGGACCATTACTGATAATTCAACTATAAGTATGAAGTCTGCTGATGTAGTATTTTCTGCTTCCTAAGCTTATCAACAAAAATGATAGTGAATGATTGATACTAAAAGATTAGTAATCCGTTTGTAAAGGTACTCTATTAAATAGCAGTAACTAATGTTCGAACTTTTTTATTTTATCATGCTGTTATAAAGCAACGTAACATACGTTGCTCCCAACTCGAGCTCATGGCCATGCTCTAATAAGTCTACACCTCTGCCACTACTCATTGAGTGCCGCTTATGGTAGCACCCACCTATACATAATTTAGCATTATTATAAATTAAGGCACCAACTTTAACTAGCAATGATAAACTGCTAGCAATAAGCTTATTTTTTCTATTTTCGACAAGCATAGAAAACAATATCTAAAATCCTAACCATGATTATACTGCACAGTGGCTAAAATAACAAACGAAATTTCATAACATTAGTAGTTAGGTTGCTATAAAGATTTATACCCTTAAATGATGGGATACAGATAAGTTGGACGCAATAATGTAGATTGCCGAATCTACGTGATAATTAGGAGATTATTTAATATGGCATATTCAAGATTTACGAACATAACACTTACACTTTTATTAAGCATCTCTACATTAACTAGCTGTAAAAGAATAGACATAAAGTCAGTCTTGAGTGCCAATCAAGAAACTTTACAGACAATATGCAATGATTTTCTTCGACAAGGAACTATAACATATATCAATATAACTTCACATTATGACAAAGGAACTTGTGACGGAGTCAATTATTGGAGTTTGTGTTTTCAGAAATGGGAGAAATATAACAAACAAACAGAGAAAAGAATATATTTAAATAGTTTGGAAGAGGTGCTTAAATATGAAAAGATTGATATAGGTGATTACATGGCATTAGTAAATACCTTGAAAAAGTATCACCTAAAATCTATAAGTAAAGTATACAATTGTTCATCATGTGTAGACTTGGAATTTGACCTCGAAGGTTTAAGATATTCACAAGACAGCACGTATAGACTGAAAAAAGATTTTGAATATTTACAAGTAGAACAAATTAATACAAATTGGGCTTATTATCAGCGCGATTGGAATTAGAAATTACAGCGTCCAACAAATTGGAATAAACAATGTGGGGTGGCAGTGATTTGGAAGTGAATTATGGCGAAACAAGTTCCGCCAACGCTCTTCATTCCGTTTGGAATGAACGCTACAAACAAAATAACAAGATTTGGCTCAGCAGGATTTCAGAAGGTTGGTTTCGTTCAATCGCCAATCGCTTCATCCAGTCAACATTAGCTTTTATGTCAAACCGAAAATAAACCTTATTTAATTATATATGAAACCCATAATTGACCATATTCAGATCACCGTAAAGGACATAAATGTAGCTGAAAAATTCTACGACCAATTTCTACAAATTTTAGGATTCAATATTAAGAATAAAGTTAAAGCATTTATTGAAGAAAATGACTTTCATGTAATTGAATATACTCATGAATTGTTGGCATTTGCGATAACCTCGCCTCGAGAAGCTTTTAAGAATGATTCTATAAACAGACGAAAACCTGGAGCATTACATCATTTAGCATTTAAAGCAAGTTCACGGACAGAAGTGGATAATGCATACCTTAAATTGCGTGAAATAGGTGCTGAAATAGTTTCTAGACCTCAAATTCATAAGGAATACAGTGAAAATTATTATGCCTTATATTTTAAAGACACTGAAAATATAAAATATGAGATTGTTTGTACAAACAAAGAATAGTGAATAGCGGTACCGCCAAAGTAAACATTGACCTTACCGGGATTACCCCAACATCGGAATTAGAAAATGGAGAGTTCTACTTTCTGTTTCCAAGATTTACATCAAGCAATGGTGAAAGTTACTCTATAATTGGCTTGTCAAAAATAAAGATAGAGGATGGTGATACAGGAATTGAGCCTAATGGTGAAGCTAATATTAAGGTATTTCCGAACCCTGCAGAAACCGAATTACACGTATACTTTGGAAACCATGCAAACTACAACGTTTCAATTTATAATTTACAGGGAGTACTACTAATTAACAAAAACGAATTATACCAAATGCATTATTAAATAATTGATGAATAAATTGAATTATATTGGGTTTTTACGATGAAGTTAAAACTTAACAGAAGTAATTTACATCAATCATTTGATGATGTTTTTGGTATTACTTCTTATCCAGCAATAAAAATTCCATTTCATAAGATTTTCTTTGCCATCCTGAGACCTTAAAAAGAGCTATAAAATCATCATGTTTCTCTAAATCATGTCGTTTGTAGAATGCAGCTACAGAATCGTTTTGAGTAAAATAGTTAAGTGCGCTAATAGCTCCGCAATCTTGGTCAGAAAGGAAAAAACGCATTTCATTTCCTGTAGGCATCGAAATTTTTGCGACTACCGTATAATCAATAATTTTATCATTATAGTTAACAATATCTCCATACGATATGATTGTATTAGTATTTGGGTCTTTACGCTCAACTATTTGACTTCTAAAAGAGTACTGAGGAAAGTTTTCTGATATAATATTCTTGAGCATTCCCATTGATTTTGATTGACCAAAGTATACCAAATTTTCCTTCGCAAGTTGAGCCACGCTCCATTCCGATATCTGTGTAATATCAAATGGATAATTATATTCAACCCAAAATTCCGTAATATTTCTACTGCAATACGGAGCCATCCAGTTAAAATAATGATGTCGGCTTGGGTGCATTTTGCCCTCCAATTCAGGATTGATTTTCAGAAATTCATGTAATTCTTGTTCTGAATTAATCTCATAATCACGTGTTATTCCTTTGCTGCTTGTAGTGGTAGGTCCTTCAATAGTAAAATAATCTCCAAATATTACAGTAGTCGGAAAGTTGTTTTTCATTAAGTTCTCCCAAAAACCATTGACAGG
Organism: Saccharicrinis aurantiacus; assembly: GCF_947489045.1. NCBI lineage: Bacteria > Pseudomonadati > Bacteroidota > Bacteroidia > Marinilabiliales > Marinilabiliaceae > Saccharicrinis > Saccharicrinis aurantiacus. The sequence continues at coordinate 68,858 of NZ_CANLCN010000008.1, read as the reverse complement.
TTTTTTATATAATAATATTCCAATAACAGTAGTAAGAATAGTTACTGCAACAAGAGAAACAATATGGAGTGAAACTTTCTTATAGGTAGATGTTTTTTGAAACTTATCAAACTGAACATTATACTGTCCTTTAGCTATTCGAAAAACAATATCACCCGGCTTGGCATTCTGCGCATAATATTCATCAAGCTTTTTGCGCAAATGATAAATATATACTCTAACATTATTGTCCGATTTTACAGGGTCGTAATGCGAACCAAAGAATTCAGTTCCAATAGTACTTTCCTTTACATCAATATTGTTTAACGTTGACTCAACCAAGAATCGAAGTAAACGAACATTTGTTTTTGACCTTGAAAATTTTTTATCAGATATAATTTTCTGTAGATGTGCTAATATTTTGTCTTTTTCTAATTTCATAATTGTTGTAAATGTACCAAAATTACGGAATATATATTCTGCGTTAAAAGATGTTCAAAATGCTAACAGACTTAATGATATAATTAAAAAGAACTGACAAGCAACATCTTACAAGAAGTTTTTAACAGTTAAAAAACGTGAATTGCTGAATGTTAGCAATCCAAATTATTCGAGGTGCATATTTTTACCGAAAGGTTATTCATAAAAACTCTCATATAAATGAAAAGGCAATATTTATTACTCTTAATTTTAGTATTTATAATTACACTTGTTAGTTGTTCTAAACAAAATCACACCAACAGTTTCACACTTTTTAATAATGGAGAAGTATCTAACATTTACGTATCAGAAACCGAAGAACCGCAAATTCTTAGAGCTGTATCAGATTTACAAAATGATATTGCGATGGTTACAGGAACAAAACCAAATATTGTACACTCATTAAGTGAAGTCGGAAACAATGCAATAATTATCGGTTCTGTTAAAAATTCAACCGTTCAATACCTAAAGTCGATAGACTTAATAAACGAAGCCGACAGTTTAGAAAGCATGCACGAAGCATTTCTGTTAAAGGCTGTTGAAAACCCTTCCAATAATATAAACAAAGCACTTGTTATTACAGGTAGTGATGCCAATGGAACGGTTTACGGTATTTACGAAATATCTGAACGAATTGGAATATCGCCAATGTACTGGTGGTGCGATGTTGTTCCTGAGCGAAAAAGTAAGGTTGTTTTAAAAGATTGTCTGGTCTTACCCTTCGAGCCATCGGTACGCTTCCGAGGGATATTCATTAACGACGAAGAAGCCTTGATTCAATGGAGCGAAAAAACTACGTCTGATGAATATAATACACACATCAGTCCAGGTGCATACAAACGTATATTCGAACTTTTACTTCGTCTAAAGGCAAATTCAATTTGGCCTGGAATGATGCAAGCCGGTAGTTATTTCTTTGAGGCAAAAGATGAAAACGGAGTGCCTGTAAATCCTAAAAATGCTAAGGAGTATGGTATCTACGTTGGCTCGTCGCATTGCGAAAATATGGCGCGTAACAATTTTGCCGAGTGGTACGATTGGGCCAAAGAACACAAAGATATGTACGATGCCAAAGGGGTTCCGGTATGGGATTACACGGTAAATCCTAAAACTATTGAAGCTTACTGGCAACAACGTTTAGATGAGTCAAAGGATTTTAATATGATTTACACCTTAGGTATTCGCGGTGTACACGATTCGCCATTCGAATATGCGAATCTTAAAAATCCAACCTTAGAAAATAAGGTAAAGCTATTGCAAAAAGTTATCGACCGCCAGCGTGAAATGATTAAAGAAACGTTTGGCTCAGAAGATGCCGTAACACAAATATTTGTGCCTTACGAAGAAACCGGAGAAATATACAATGGCGAAAGCAAGGATGGCAAAGAGCAGTGCGAGGGTTTAAAATTACCTGAGGATGTGATTATGGTATGGACCGAAGATAACTTTGGTTATGCGCGTCAGTTACCAAATTCTAATGAACAAGCACGTGCAGGAGGAAATGGTCTTTATTATCACTTAGCATATCAGGGCGGTGCAACTTACGATTGGCTTTATACTACGCCGCTACCTTTAATTCAGGAGGAATTACGAAAAGTATATGACCAAAATGTGCGCAACTTCTGGATTGTGAATGTAGGCGACATTAAACCTGCCGAGTTGGGACTTCAATTCTATATGTCTTTAGCATATAATATCGATTCGTACACCAAGAATAAAACCAAAGACTTTTTGCAAAAAAGTGCGAAACAGCAGTTTAGTGTTAACGAGGCTGATGCGACAGAAATTGCTGATTTAATTAATGATTTCCATAACCTTTGTCGCCCTAAAAAACCGGAGCATCTATTCCCATTTTGGGACTGGAAATATGAAAATAACTTTAGGTATCGTTTCTATAGTATGTTCGATTTTGGTGATGAAACACAACGGCAAATTCAAACGGCAAATGAATTAGAACAAAAAGCAAAAGCTATCTATAACAAACTTGAAGAATCTTATAAAATTCCTTTCTGGCACCTAGCTTATTATCCAATTCGCTCTACAAGGTTAATGCTCGAAAAAACGCAGTATTATCGTAAAAATGTAGCTTATGCAAAGCAAGGACGTTTTGCCAGTGTAAATGCATATAAAACTTTATCGGAAAAAGCAGAAGCGGCCATACAAGCCGATTTAGAGGAATACAGAACCATTAAAGACGGCAAGTGGAATGGCATTATGGATCCATATGCTTTGTATAATTTTAAGGAGCGCATATTCGATGTGGCAAATATTCCGAACAATCAGGTATACGACGAAAAATACAACGAAGAAGCCGTAAAAGGAATAGGTTCGGTTTGCGAAGGTCAGGCCATAGGAAATGAAAATGTCGAATTACGCTTTTCTTCTTTCGAAGATAAAATACGTTTTATCGATGTTTTTAATAAAGATATTGAAGCAAGCGATTGGAATATTGAAGCGGATGCAGAGTGGGTTAAGTTCTCAAAAACAGGTGGAAGTGTAAGCATCGAAGAACGTTTGTTCGTCAATATCGATTGGGGTAAGGCTTCTACAGGCGATAACAAAGCAATTATTACCGTTAAGGATAAGCACGGATTTTCAAAACTGTATCCTGTTAAAGCAACTAAGTTCGATATCGACCTTAAAGAAAAATCGTATGTTGAGGGTAATGGCATTGTAGCAATTGAGGCAGAAAACTATACCCTCAAACAAGATGGAAAAGATGCCAAATGGCATAAGTATGATAACTTTGGTTATTATGGTTCGTCTATGTTTATTAAAGGTGGAAGTAAAGTTAAGGACGATATCAAATCTAATGCAGCCCGATTAGAGTATTCAGTATATTTTGCAAGTACAGGAACTTACTACGGTCAGTTATACCGCATACCAACGCTGAACGAAGGAAAAGGAAACACATGTGAAATAGCTGTTGGTTTAAATAATGATGAACCTCTGGTTTTATCGGGTGTCAGACAAAAAGGACAACGGAAATCGGCGAAATTACCAAGTGGCGCAAAAGAAAACTGGAGCTGGGAAATGAATATCCTAACGCAAATGGAGAAAATGCCTTTCGAAATTACTGTTGAAGAGCCGGGTTATCATACTATTAAAATTTATCAGATAAATACCGAAATTGGAATCGACAGATTGGTATTATGTGCTGATGACCAAGCAAAGGCTACACAAAAGCGAGGACTGATTGGAGCACCCGAAAGCTACAATAACTTTGCAAGTTATTCTCCGTCTAAAATAGCTTTAGCACCTGTATTAACCGAAGAAATGGCAAAAGTAAATGCTTTGCCAAAACCAGCACCTTTAACAGGAGCAAAACTGAATTTTGCTTTATATTCTATGATCGAAGCATTAGGCTTTACGCCGGTTAATCAGCGTCATGTGTTCGATCCAAATAAAAACCAATTTGGATGGAGGGCCCAGGATGTAAACAACATTTGGCACCACCATAACGAAGCTTCGGAGCGTGTAATATTTTGGCAGCGTGACGGACTCACCGGTAAGAAAGAAGCTAAGTTTTTTGTGAAACTTAAAAAGGGTACCTACAAAGTAAAATATTACATGGGCGATGCCCGCACTAAGGCCGAGATGATTTATTTCAAGGGGGCAACTTTCGATATGTCGTTTGCCATTAACGGAAAACAGCTAATGAAAAACGAAAAAGTGTATTCTGGCAAACAAAAGATTGAAACCGTTGAGGTGGAGATCGGTGATGATGAATTACTTGAATTAACTCTTAATGGTACATGGATCATCAATGCATTAGAGATAGAGAAAAATGATTAACATCTAAATATTCCAAAAAAAAATGATGGACTAAGGCTTATTTATGATACCCACTCTCCCACCCTTTTGTAAAACAATTAACATTATAGCTCAACTTATTATTCATTTGCTCACAGAAACTATACACACTTGTATTTAGTATTGATATAAATTAATGCTTAACTCTAAATTTATATTGTTAAACGAATCCTATTCGAGGTATTTTTTCTATTTTCGAAACGAAGAAAACATGTACCAAACCTCAAACTATGAAAATACTCCACAGTGGCTAAAGCCATACACTCCATCAAATTCAATATTGGTATACTGCTCTATTACCTTACAAATACCGAAAACACATAATAAAAATGATATAGATGTATTTTCGTTGTGGGCGAATGCATATTAGTTGCCAACAAAAAAAGTAATATCTAAAAGTTTATACTCAACAATTATGAAGTTAAGAACTTGCCCTTACTGTAATTATAAATATTCAAAATCGGCCTATATAAAGAACCTCCTTTTTAAAGTAATAATGTCAAAATGGGACTGTTTAAATTGCCAACGGAAAATTACATTTGATAATAAAAGAAGGTTTTATATTGGATTACTTATTGGAATATGGGTCGTTGTAACTAATGGAATTATAAGTATAGTACGTTATAAATTAACAATGAACATTTGGATATGGATGGCAATAATTTTTATTGGTATTTTAGGTGCAATTTTCATATCGACACTTGACACCTTTAAGGGATTAGAGGAGAATGATTAATAAAATTAACCAGTTCGCCTATATCATTTATTAGAGCCATTGGGACGCATTTAACATCTCTAAAAAAACAAATATAAAATAACAAGTATGTCACTAGACCTAGAACTAATTAAAAAGAACTACGAAAAATTTGAAGATTATAAATTAGAACATCTTGCAAAAAATGAAGCTGGAAGCCTAGAACCTGAAGTCATTCCAATTCTAATGGCAGAAATTAAAAAGCGCGGACTAGACCCAAACCTTGAAAAAGGAATTGAAGCACAAACCAAAGAAATTACAGAATCTGAAATTATTGAGATACTCGATAAAGTTTCAGGGCTTAAGTGTCCTGAATGTGGGGGAAAAAGCAACCCGCTAAAAGGTTCACTAATCAGAAGTGTAAAGAGCTTTATTATTTTTACAAACTATAAAAAGACTCCAATAATTTCATGTCAAGAATGCGCTAACAAGAAAAGAAAAAGTGCTTTAACATCTACTATCATTCTTGGTTGGTGGGGAATTCCATGGGGAATAATTAGGACTCCTCAGACCATAATCAACTATTTCGTAGATAAAAATAAGCTAAAAGAAATTAGTGAAAGTATTTTGACAGGTTTTGTAATTGAGAATATTGGCGAAATTAGAACCAATTGGGAAAGTGAAGATGAATTGGTAGAATTTATCGACCATCAAAACAAACTAAATTAGAAACAACGAGTCTAAATATTAGCACATAGCACTATTACCATCCCAATAACACAAAATAAAAATGATATAGATGTATTCAATTTAGGATGGGATACATTTTAGTTACTTGCCATATTAAATTAAGAAGATTGCAGTTATGAAATATTACATTTTAATGATGATAATCTCAGTTGGTATAAAGTATTATAAGTTAGAAAATGAGTTAAATCATCTAAAACCAACAAAGTGGACATCAGTAGTACTAAGGAATGAAGCGAAGTTTAAGAATAGAGATGATATAAATTATGGCTCCTCGTTTTTGGTAAAACTAGACACTGGAGTTATTGCATGTACAGCCCGTGATTTTACAGGAACTCACTATACTCATGGTGAAATGCTTTCAGTTAAGGATTTTTCCAATGAACTGTTGTCTTGGAAGATGTATACTGTACCTAATAAATTAAATTTTATATCTGTAAAATCTCTAGCCCTAAAAGAAAGAATAGAAAGTTTTTATAATCCTAGAACATTTCTTGCATTTAATGTTAACCTTCAGGAAGGTTCAATAGATGCTCTAGAACCAGATGTTAGTTTAATTAAAAATAAAGAAAGGGTTTATATAGTAGGTTATGGCTCTGATGATAAATTAAGAATTATTGAAGGGGTTGTTGAAACATCTGATAATGCTAAAGTTGCTCGTTTAGATCTAAGAATCAGAACGAAAGAATTTTTGAGTCATTGGAATTATGTAGGGAGTCCAATAATAAATAAAGAAGGTAAAGTTATTGGGGTTTTTAATCGAGCTTATCGTTTAAAGTATAATAACAAGGGAAGAATAGTATCTGAAAAAAAAGACATTGATGATTCTAGTTATAAATATTTTGTAAACGGGACTCAAATGCGATTAATTCTTGGAAAAAAATACGGCAAGTAATCGAATAGCCTACCCCTAGGCACTTAGCCTAGCGGAGCCCCTCTCACAACAGGTAGCTTCGCTTGTCCTTTTTGTATACAGCGCTATTACCTTACAAATACCAATAACACAAAATAAAAATGATATGGATGTATTCAATTTAGGATGGGATACATTATAGTTGGGGCTAAATTAGGAATATGGTATGAATAGAATAATTATAATATTTACAGTCTTGCTTTTAACAAGCTGTTCCAATATAGGGAAATCGAAACAATCAAATTCTTTTACAAAGAAAGATAGTAGTGCTGTATCTATGACCGAACCACTTATAGAAATTTCAAATGACCAAGAGGAAGTATTTTCAAGATTTATTAATATTCTTATAACTGACAATTATGAAATAAAGGAGGCTAGTGAGATTGATACTCTAAGGTTTGGTAAATATAAAGACCTAAAACAGATTGAAAAGTTAGAAATATATCCTTCACAATATAAGTCATTTATAGCACAGAATAGAATACCAATTATACAATCGGATAAGAAATGGTTTCCTAAATTTTACGTTTTTGAAATAGAATTAGAGAATAATTTAAAGGCAATCAAACTTGAAGATAAATTAAACGGGTTTATTCATCATGACGACATTTTCAACGAAAAAGATTATGATTATATATTGCGTAATCAGGACAGACTAATTTACGTCCTTTGTAGAACAAAAATGTTTGAGGAATATGCATTAAACTATAAAAGTAGGCTTCAAGAAATAATAAGAAACTAGCTACAACACGCTATTATAAAGCATATTCCGTTTGTAAACTTTGGAAGTTGAGTGAGATGTTTGAACACCACCATTTTTTTAATTTGGCTTTATAAATGGAAAGATAAAAACAAACAACGTTCGGCACTTTGGTAGTTTTAACGCTTCAAATCCGCCTCTGTTATTAATATGTCTATAACAGTTCGATAGTTAAAGGGCCGAAATATTGATAGAACAACAAAAAGCAATATTGAATAATCTATTTTGGTTTTTTACCGTAAAAAAATTCCAATGAAAACAAATGAAGAAATAGCTATCAAGTTTGGACAAACTCTTGATAAAGACCAATTCGAGTTGACAAAGAAACTCATCAGTGATGATTGTAAATACTATATTGAAGATGATCTAATAATTGGTCCTGAGAAAATTTGTAACTCTTACAAACAGAATATGATCGAAGGAAGACGAAAGCTTGATGTTCTGGAATGGGGAGAAAGTAAGGTGCAAGTTATTGATGATAAAAAATTTGTTGTACATTTTACAGATTACCTTACTCATAAAAACAAAAATCATGTTCATAAATGTGCACAAATATTGACTTTCAATAATGAAGGATTAATTAATCGTATTGAACACGAAAATAACGAGGTGGAAAAGAAAAAGTTGAATGAATTTTATAAAAAAGTGGGATTGGTTGATTAAAAAAACTGCTCACATTAAATAGGCTCCCAGTACCCAAACCTATAACGCACCCCTTTTACCCCACAAAAAAATCCCGCAGCTACGCTACGGGATTTCTTATTGGGGCATCGCTTAAGCGACTACTTCATCCTTCTTTTTACTTCTGCTCTGCACTGCTGCATTCACCTCGCTAAAACGCTGATGAATAAATTGAGCAATGCCACCATACATGGCGGTATTGGCTTTTTGCTGATACCTTAGGCAATCAATCAAATCGCCATTAATAATGGCAATCAAGTTCTTTTTAAGGCTCGAAGCCGACTCTTCGGTTTTACGGGCATCGTTATACAAAATATTAGAGCGCTGTTTCTCTAAAAAATTGTTTACGGCTATTTCTAAATTATCAAAACTATCTTTACAGCCCGATAAACTAGCAATGCTAGCCTTATATTTCTCCGATTTACCATCGCTTATTAAGGAGCCATATAAAGAATAGGACACATCGTAGCCTTTCGATTTAATTTCTAATCCATATTTATCAACCAATTTAAAAACCTCCTTTGCAGGCTTACTAATCGCTTCATCAGGATGGTTGGCCAGACCCATACTTAAAAAGTACAAACTGGTAAAAGCATTATCGGCCACCTCATCAAAGCTATCTAATTCCGATTGGTTGGTATCGCGCTCAATGGCTAGGGTTAGCGCATCGTTGGTGCTAATTATGGTATCCATAATACCCGTAAAATAGGCCTCACCCGTAAAGTCGTGGGTATTGTACTCACTAATAATTTTTTTTACCACTGAGTTTGCTTCTGTAGTTCGGCAAGAGCTCGATAGTTTAAGGATTTTCTCCATTTCATTAAATTTTGTGTTGCACATTTGCGCAACGGGTTAATATTGATGAATAGTTGTGAAATAATTTCACGACTGGTTTTTAATTTAGTGCCGTGAAATTTCTTCACGACTGGTATTTTTTTTGGTGTCGTGAAATTTTTTCACGACCTACTTTAATTTTCACCTCGTGAAATTTCTTTAAAGCTTCACTAAAGGCTTGGGCAAGCTTTAAAGAAATTTCATTGCGCCAAAAATTGCTTTTTCTTCCAATGAGGAAATTTCATTGCGTGTTTTATGCTTTGGTGAAGCTTTAAAGAAATTTTAAAGCATGAAAAAGCAACAAGGGAAGCTTTAAAGAAATTTCACGCCTCCACTTCTCAATTTTATGAGCTGAGCATTAGTGAGTAATCTACATTGGCCAGCTCTTCTTCGCTCAAAATATCGCGCTCGTTATACTTGTTCAAACATTGGCTTAATGAATTCCAGTTAAACGCCGATTTATTATCACTGCTTTCAAAAGCTAAAGCATTGTTTAAGCGAAACAGATCTAATAAATTACTTTGCTCAAAATAAGTATACATGGGGTTATCGCAGGGCATATCGTTATCAATAAAAGTACGGATGTTGGCAATATTCCAAAAGCTCATGTCGTATTTTGAGAATCCGGTAAGCTCCTGAAACATACTCCCCTCGGGTGCAGAGGCATGCGTAATTAAAATAAAGGTTTTTACAACCACCTTTTCATCAATTATTTCGGCCACCAAGTAACCTATCTTTAAGGTTCTTATGGTAAAATCTAAAAGTAACTTACCGCCAACAAACTGAATATTATTGTCTTGAAGAATAAACGATGAAAGCGCCACCCGCAACTCTATCCAGTTAATGGGATGAATACGTTCTTGCAAGCGTTGTAAGGCATGGCCTTGTATATAAATGGGTAATTGCTCTTTACTTCCGCTATAATGATGGCCCAAGCTTTTGGTATACACTCTGGCCTTGTAATGCGTTTCTCCAAAGAATTGAGGTAAAAACAACTGGTATACTGGCCTACGCTGTCCGTTTATACACACATATTCTTTTATAGGTCGAAATACCCCCATCTTAAAAACGATACTTCCTATATTGTGCCTTCCAAAATTGCCCAATGCATCAGGATCTACAAAATAATTACGCAATGATTTATCTGGCCACGCAGTAAGCATACTAGCAAACCTACAAATGTTAATGATAGATTCTACCCATTCTATATCTTCGCCATAAAATCTATTCAATTGCTGCATCCAAGCTTCAGTAGTGCTGGCAGGTAAATTATGCTCAAAACCAATTATGTATTCCTTCAAGGCTTTTATGTAGCATAGGTCTTCCAAGCTCACCTTTTCTTTAGAGTCCTTTATTATTCTGTACTCCTGTTTAGCCATAAACTTAGGCAGTATCTTATACATGGTGCGGCATTTGGTATTCTCATATTCGCTCTCTATGCGTTTTACAGTACTAACCTTGTAAAAAAAGATATATATATTGGCCCAATCCGACCGTGTATTTAATACCTCTAGCACATTGCAATCAACCATATTGCACAAGTATTGCAATCTATTTTTAAAAGCCCTTATTGTTATATTATGATTATGAATAGGCGCAGCCTTTTTCTTCCTTCTTTGTCGCGATTTTGCCATTAGGTATTCGTTTGATTAATAATTTAGGAGATTTAAAGTAATAATTTTGTATTTATTTCACAATAACACATACAAATTAACACCTTAAAACTGAATTCACTTGCGGTTTTACACTTCCTGAATCTCAATAAAATTGGGCAAAATACAATTCTGAAGCATTGCTAGTTTAGCATAATTATAAATTAGACATCCTCACTATAAAACATAAAAATTACTTATGATCCCTCCTGTTTTTTTCTATTTTATATTGTGATTCAATAGCTTTTTAAACCATTATGGGGTTAATCACGCAGAAACATACTATTTTTATCATTAAAGCCTTATTTTCTTTGTGAACTTTGAGTCTTAGTGGTGAATAAACAACATGTTCTTACCACAAAGGGTATTCATCTCAAAAAGAACTATAAATCACCTATCATTTATAATTAACCATTAATATCTAGTTTTCACTCCCTAATAAACCCTATTCATCTTTTTTTTGTTTCTTATATATAAGAGCTGACTACATTTGCACTCTCACAAAATTGAATTATTAAAACACTTACATAAACTCATTAAAAATGAAGAGAAGAATTATTGCTATTGGTTTATCTATTGCTATAATAATAGCGGCAATATTAATCGTAAAAGCTCTTTCATCGGGCAAGAAAAAAGTCGGTGATAATAACGAAAAAGTAAAAGCTACCTTAATTCAGGTGGTTAAGCCCGCAATTGAAGATGTATCTTATGAACTTGAAGCTACAGGTAAACTAATTGCTTCAGAACGTTTGCAAATTTTTTCGCAGGTAGAAGGACAGTTGTTAAACTCAGCTAACTTATTCCGACCGGGTAAAACCTATCGCAAGGGAGAAACCATGCTTCAGGTTGATGTTGAAGAATTTAGAATGACGCTTTTGGCACAAAAAAGTGATTTCATTACTTCAATAACTTCTATCCTTCCCGATTTAAAATCAGATTATCCAAACAGTTATAATGCTTGGAAAGAGTATGTATTAAATCTTGATTTACAGAAACCCTTGGCTGCTTTACCAAAGTCAGAAACCACACAGGAGAAATTCTTTTTGGCTGGTAAGGGTATCTTAACCAGTTACTATTCAATTCAATCAGCACAAGAGAAGCTAAACAAGTATACAATTACTGCTCCGTATGGTGGTATAGTAACAGAATCAACAGCTGAGGCCGGAAAAGCAGTGCGTTCGGGTACTGAGTTAGGGGTATTCATTAATCCGAATAAATTTGAATTAGAGATTACGCTTCCGCTTAGCTCAATGGACGAAGTAAAAGTGGGCACTGTAGCCACAATACATTCTTCTGAGATTAAAGGAAACTGGCAAGGTAAAGTAATCAGAATTGGTGGTGATATCGATGCGCAATCGCAAAGCGTAATTGTGTACATAGGCGTTTCGGGCGAGCATTTAAAAGAAGGTATGTTTTTAACAGCATCTATTAGTATGTCGCCATTTGAAAATGCCATGAGTGTGCAACGTAAAATGCTGAGCGATGACAATAAGATATTTGTGATGGAAAATGGTGTATTACGCCACAAACAAGTTGAAGTGCTCATGAAACAGGGCGATAAAGCCATTATTAAAGGCCTAAGTGCTGATGCACAGATTATGAAAACAGTAATTAAAAGTGCTTACGAAGGTATGCCAGTTCGTATTAACTAAATTTATTAATAGCACAATTGCTAACTCACCCGCAAACTAGGTTAGTTAGCACTGGTGTTGTAATAATAATTTGAACAGATGAAAAAACTTATAGAATACTTTATAAAATTCCCTCTGGCAGTTAATCTAATAATGGGCTTCATTGTCATATTTGGAATTATTGCCTTATTAGGGATTCAAAAAAACTTTTTCCCTAACGTACCAACCCGAAATATATATGTTGATATTTTATTTCCTGGTGCTTCACCCGAGGAGGTGGAAGAAGGTGCCATACTTAAGATTGAGGAAAATGTAAAAGGCCTTGAAGGAATGGATAGAATTACATCCGTTTCGCGAGAAAACACCGGTACCGTAACCATTGAAATGCTGAAAGGTACGGATATGGATGAAGCCTTGGTTGATGTAAAAAATGCGGTGGATCGTATTGCATCTTTCCCTGCTGCTATTGAGTCGGTGGTTACTTACAAACACGATGATGTAAACAGAGCCATGTCGTTTGTAATTACCCCTAAAGAAGGCCAAGATGTTACCTTACATCAATTGAAGGATGTATCGCGACAAATTGAGCACGATATGCTTAAAATGAAGGGTGTATCTAAAATTGAAATAGGCGGTTACCCCGATGAAGAAGTAGCCATTTTATTAAACGAAGAAAAATTAGAATCGTACCAACTTACTTTCACTGAAATTGCGCGTGCAGTAGCAAGTGCCAACCTTATTATGACTGGAGGAAGTGTAAAAGATGGACAAGAAGAGTTTTTTATACGTGTGCGTAATAAAGAATACCATAGCGATGGCATTGAGAATATTGTAATAAAAAGCTCGCCCAACAATGGTATTATTCGCCTAAAAGATGTGGCTACCATTAAAGATCAATGGGCCGATACCCCTTCGCAGGTACTATTTAACGGCAAAAAAGCCGTTGTATTTGAGATTAGCAATACTTTTGAAGAAGATATTATAATATCAACAGATCAAATAAAAGAGTACCTCGAAGAATTCAATCAATCACAACATCACCTCAAAGGTGTTATCAACAACGATATGAGTGTTACGCTAAATCAGCGTATCGACCTATTAAATAAAAACGGAATCACCGGAATCATATTGGTAGTCATTTTTCTATCACTTTTCTTAAATCCGCGTATTGCATTCTGGGTAGCACTGGGTATACCTATTTCAATATTTGGTATGTTTATTCTGCTTCCCGCCACCACCGCTACCATAAATATGTTATCCCTATTCGGTTTAATATTGGTGCTCGGTATTTTGGTTGATGATGCCATTGTGGTTGCTGAAAATGTTTTCCGACACTGGCAGATGGGTAAAAAGCCTATAAAAGCGGCTATTGATGGTACGCTTGAGGTAACACCTGCTGTGGTTTCTGGTGTTATTACAACAATGATGGCCTTCTCTACTTTTATCTTCTTAGATGGTAGAATGGGTGATATGTTTAAAGAGATATCCATTATTGTAATATTTATTCTATTTGTTTCGCTTATCGAAGGCTTAATTATATTGCCTTCTCACCTTGCCCACTCAAAGGCAATGCAAAATCATTCAGAAACCAAGTGGAATAAATACATGGGTTGGGCCGAACGTGGTATTGTGCATTTTGCCAACCACCAATTTAAAGCCATATTAAAATGGACCATTAAACACCGAACTATTACAATGGCCATATTTACAGCCCTAATGATTTTATCGGTAGGTATGGTAAGTTCAAGAACCGTGGCTACCACTTTCTTCCCTGATGTTGAAGGAGATAATTTCACCGTTACACTGGGCCTACCTGCAGGTACTGAAGATGCCGTTACGCAAGCTGAGCTCGATAGAATATTTAACGCAGTTTGGCAAGTTAACGATGAGTTACAACAAGATGGTACTGAAAATATTTCTATCATTAAACAAGTATTTCAACGCTTCATGGGAGCCGGAAATAGTGCTATTGTGCAAGTTCAATTGCAGGATGCCGAGTTACGTACCTCAACTACTGATGAAGTAATCAACCGAATTAGAAACATTGTAGGTGATATCCCTGGTGCCGAAACTTTACAATACTCAGGCTTTAATCCATTTGGTAAGGCCATTGTAATTTCATTGGTTGGCGATGATAATAAAGAACTTCAACTTGCTAAGGAGAAAATTAAATTGGCCATGAAAAGTCGCCCTGAGGTAACCGATATTTCAGATAATACGCCTATTGGTAACCGCGAAATAGAGATTACTTTAAAAGAGAAAGCCCACCTATTAGGTGTAAGCGTTCAAGATGTAATCGGACAAGTACGTGAGGCTTTCTGGGGTAATGAGGCACAGCGTTTACAACGTGGTAAAGATGAAGTTAAAGTTTGGGTGAAGTACGATATCGAAAACCGTCGTTCTATCGGCCAGCTAGAAAATATGAAAGTTCGCTTAAGCGATGGTAAAGCGTATCCCCTTTCAGAACTAGCTACGCTTAAAACAGTAAATGGTATTTCAAGTATCCGCCACCTCGATTTTGATAAAGAAGTTCAGATTGAAGCAAACATGACCAATGCGAGAGCTTCCTTACCTGATATCATTGCCGGACTACAAAAGGATGTTTTTGAACCTATATTCCTTGAGCATCCAAGTGTAAGTGCAGTTTACGATGGTCAGAAACGTGAAACGGACAAAGTGGCCAACTCTGCAAAAACAACAATACCTGTTGTATTATTACTGATGTTTGGTATCGTATTGCTTACACTACGTTCAGTAAGTCAGAGTATATTGGTTTATGGTATGATTCCGCTAAGTTTTGTGGGTGTAGTATTTGGGCACTGGATACACGGAATGAGCATTAGTTTAATGTCGTTTATGGGTATTATTGCCTTGGTAGGAGTTATGATTAACGATGCTCTGGTACTCATTAATGCCCTCAATATTAACCTTAAGGATGGTATGAAATATCAAGATGCCTTGATTAATGCAGGAGTGTCGCGTTTACGCCCTATTATATTAACCACCTTAACAACAGTAGTGGGTATGATGCCAATGTTGCTTGAAACAAGTATGCAAGCACGTTTCTTAATTCCGGTAGCCATATCGCTTGCTTATGGTATGATGATGGCAACAACTACAACCCTTATTCTTCTTCCGGTTATGCTTACTATAGTGAACAATAGCAAGGTAAGTTACTACTCCTTAATTAAAGGCAGAAAAGTAACAAACGAAGAGATTGAAAGTGCTATTAAGGAATTGGACTTTGAAAAAGAAAACGAATAGTTAGTTTTTAGTATGGAGGAGGCCTATGCTTCCTCCTACATAAATTATATATATCATGATAAAAATTAAATATATAGCAATTATTGCTACCCTGTTTGTTACTTCGCTTAAGGCGCAAGAACCTGCAGATAGCACAGTTACGCTAGACAAGGCAATTAGTATTGCACTAATTAATAATTTCGATCTTAAAATTGCCTCTAACGAGCTAAAGCAAGCACAAAACAGCAATAGCATTGGTAATGCCAATTTATTACCATCAGTTACATTAAATGGAGGTGCTGAGTATTCGAAAAACGATACCGAACTAGAGTTTACAGGTAATCCGAACCGAGAAATAATTGATGATGCTACGTCTTCATCTTATAATGCCAATGTTAGGGTTGATTATACTTTATTTGATGGTTTAGGGAATGTGTACACCTTAAAAAAGTTACGTAGCAGCGATGAGTTGCAACAAACCATTTACAAGCAACAGATGGAACTCACCATGCTTGAGGTTATTGAAAACTATTATGAAGTATGTAGAGCACAGGAAAACCTAAATTTGGCTCATGAAACCATGAAAATTTCACGAGACAGATATAACCGTGTATTGGATCAAAAAAGCTACGGTCAGGCTAGCCAATTAGATGTACTGAATGCTGAGGTCGATTTAAATAACGATAGCACAACCATTCTTAATGTTGAACAGAGCTTCTTAATGTCGTTAAAAAACCTCAATGTAAGTCTGGGTTTACCCGTTCAACAAGAGTACAGTGTTGACGAATCTTTTAATCTGGATTATGATAAAAATGCGGATTATGTAATTTCATCGGCCATGATGAACAACAGCAACCTTATTTCTCAGCAACAACAGGTTAATATTAAAGATTTGGATGTTAAAATCACCAAAGCTCAAAAATACCCTACCCTACAAGCTTATGGGCAATATGCCTATAGCCAACAGAATAATGATGCCGGACTAATGAAATTTAGTCAAACTGATGGTATGACTGGTGGTGTTACGCTTAAATTCAATGTTTTTAATGGTCGCCAACAACATACAAACGAGCAAAATGCCACACTTAATTTGTTAAGCGAGCAAGAAAGAAGCAATCAAATAAGAGCTCAAATAGAACGCGATGCATCTAATGCGTATACCGACTATATTTACAAAGTACGTATAGTTGAACTGCAACAAAGTAGCATGGGACAGGCTAAATTAAACTTTGAGCAAACCAAAGAAATGTTTCAGATAGGGCGTGTTAATTCTATTGAATTTAGAGCAGCACAACAAAACCTACTAAATGTAGCTTATCAGTATAACGATGCTCGCTTTAATGCAAAAGTGGCCGAGTTTTATTTACTTAGAATTACCGGTGATTTAATTAAAGATGAAAACTAGCTAAATATAATTTTACTTTTCCATTAACTAAGAAAGGTTTATGAGTAAATCACCACTCTAAACCTTTCTTTTAAAGATACATTGAAGTATGAAATCAAAAATAAGCTTTAGAATTCTCATGATCCCATTAATGGTGTTATTAATGATATCATCATCATTTGGGTTTATGCTATTCTTTGGGTTTAAAGATTTATCCGACGTACAGCAAGTAATGCCATTACGTAAGATATCCCTTATCATACTTCAGGTAATTGTAACCATTACCGTATATTACTTTTGGATAAAAAAACTCAATAAGATATTACCTTGGAACAAGATATGGATAGCTCGCTTTGCAGTTGATGCCAGTACTGCTGTTTTAATGGCATTTGGTATCATCAGCTTAATTAAAATTCTAGAGCAGGTGGGCTTCTTTCCGCCAAATGTAAAACATTTTGAAAGCGAGAGCATCTTTATTATGCCATTAATGATTCATACCCTGTATATATCGTTAATAGAACTTAGCTTGGCATACGAAGAGAAAAACGACCTAAAACACCAATTAAACCATCTTGAAAAACTCCATATTAGCGCACAATATAAAGCACTTAAAGATCAGCTCGATCACCACTTTTTATTTAATAACTTAAGTGTTTTATCTTCTATAATTTATGAAGATGTGGATAAAGCCGATGTGTTTATTCAGCGCTTATCTTCAGTATATAGATACGTTCTTAGCATCAATAAAAAAGATTTAGTTACTGTTGATGAAGAAATTAAGTTTATAGAAAGCTACCTTCAACTGTATAAATTCCGCTTTGAAGTGGGTTTTAATTACGATATTAATGTACCGGCTGAATACCGTAATATGATGATACCTCCCTTAACTTTACAGGTACTTGCTGAAAACTCGATAAAGCACAATGTTGCCTCTCGTTCACATCCCCTAGAGATAAAAATCTACACAAAATGTAATACCTTAGTAGTTGAAAATAATTTGCAACTGCGCGAAGGAGCGGTGGATTCTACTCATACAGGAATGCAGAACTTAAACGACAAATACCAATTACTTGGGATGAAGAAACCTCAAGTAACCAATAATGATAAAGTGTATCAAGTGGCTATTAATTTAATACAATCCTCAAATGACTAAAGTACTTATTGTTGAAGATGAAATGCCATCAGCACGTAAGCTGAAGAATTTTATATTAGAAATTGAACCAAATTTCGAAATAGTTGATATACTTGATTCTGTAAGTACAACAGTTTCTTTTTTAGAAAACAATACTGTTGACCTAATCTTCTTGGATATTCATTTATCAGATGGCAATAGCTTTGATATTTTTAAAAAGACAGATGTTGAAGTTCCCATTATATTCACTACCGCTTTTAATCAATATGCCATTGATGCATTTAAACAAATTAGTGTAGATTACCTTCTTAAACCTTTGGATAAAGAACTATTAAGAAGTGCCATAAATAAATTCAATAAGATATACCACTCAGCAAATAAAGCGGCCTCTTTTAATTATGAGAAACTAAAAGAATTATTAACTCAATCGAAAGAAAACAAAGAGTATCAGGAGCGTTTCTTAGTGCACTACAGAGATAAAATTAAATCAATTAATACTTCTGAAATTGCCGCCTTTTATGCTGATAACAAATACATTTTCATAAAAACATTTGACAATCAAAACTTTGACACCAATTTTACCTTAGAACAGCTAGAACACAAACTAGATCCTAAACATTTTTTTAGAGCAAATAGAAAATGCCTAATCCATATTAATAGTATTAAGGATGCTGTGGTATATTCGAAAAGTAAATTAAAGCTGAATATTAATCCTGAACTACCATTTGAGATCATTATTTCAACAGAAAAATCGCCGAAGTTTAAACAGTGGTTAAGTCAATAATTTTAAATCTCCTACTCTTCAGTATACTCAAGATAAATTGTAAAAGTAGTACCCTTATTGAGTTCTGATTCCACAATAATATCCCCATTTAATATTGAGAGTAGGTTCTTTACTATACTCAGGCCAAGGCCCATTCCTTGATAAAACTTATAACCATTATAGCCTTTTCTAAAGGGTTCAAATATAATAGCCAATTCTTCTTCTGATATACCAATTCCTGTATCAATTACTTTTAGTAATAAGGCTTTATTATCAACTCCCTCACCCTTATAATCAAATCCTAAAGCGCTAAGTTCATTTGAACTTATAGTTTCAACCTTTAATTTTACATAGCCATTTTTCGTAAACTTAAAACCATTTCTCAGTAGGTTAGACAAAATTTGTTTTATACGATTTGGGTCTGTGTAAATAATTTCTTCTTTCTGTAACAAATCTATCGATTGACGATAAATAATTTCTTCACTCTTCTCTTCAAATATGAGTTCGTTAGATACATCTGTAATAATATCTCTAATTGAGACATAACTTTTAACCAACTGTATATTACCGGTTTCAATTCGTGAAATATCAATAATATCATTAATAAGAGCCAGCAGTGATTCACTACTTTGTTGGATAATATTTAAAAAATTGGTATCATGATTATCCTTATAATCATCAGTTTGTAATAAACTAGAAAACCCAATTATTGCATTCATTGGCGTTCTAATCTCATGAGATAAGTTTGCTAAAAAAGCTGTTTTCAATTTGTCAGACTCCTCTGCTTTTAGTTTAGCCGCTTCTAAATCCTTAGTTCTATCTTTTACTAACTCTTCTAGATAATTCCTATGAATCTCTAACTCTGCCTTTTGAGTAAAAACCTTTTCTCGTGAAGCCTCTAACTCTTCATTAGCATCCGTTAATTCTTTAGTCTTAGCCTTTACTTTCTGTGTTAATAAAATCTCTTGTTTGCGATACCATGCAAACCTGAAGCGTATAATTAATAGTACTAACAATATACACAGAATAACAAATATTGCTTTAAAATACAGCGTTTGCGTAAAAGGTGCTATTACCTTAATATCTAAACGAGCTGTATTTTCACTCTCATATCCATCGGAGTTAATACCTTTTACTTCCAAGGTATATTTACCAGCATCCAAATTATGATATATAATTGTCTCATTGGTATACCCTTGTTTCCAGTAATCATCAAAGCCCTTTAGTCGCCATTTAATAATATTCCTATTAGAATTTGAATAATCGAGAACACAAGCATAAACCCTTAATGCATTATTGGTTTGTTCAAATTCAACCTCATCTTTGGAATTATAACACACTTTTTCATATAAACCTCCACCGAAAGAAGTCACCTGATCATCAACTTGCCAAGAACTAATCTCCACAGGTGCATTGTAAGTATTTCTTTCTATTTCGTTTGGATTAAAACAGATAAATCGCCCACCTCCACCAAACAATATTTCATTATTTTTGAACTTATAAAAAGCATTAGAGTTAAACTCTTCGCAAAAAGTTCCATCATTAGCATAAAAATATTGAGCTTCTAAATTATAAGGATCTATCTTGGCTATTCCCATATTTGCACTAAGCCATAATTGATTTGCATTATCTTTCAAAACAGAATATACATGACTCTCAAGAATATCTACAGCCATATCATCAGTGAGCTCCTTTGTTGCAAAATCATAAAACAAGAGGCCGCTTCCATAGGTAGCAATCCATAGTCTACCGGTTACATCAAATTGAATATCTAAAATTGTATTAAAACCATTAACTCCCTCTTCAAGAGTAATTACATTCGAAAATTGATTCGCTTCAATATCATACTTGAAAATACGCCCTCTTCTTGAGGCAAACCATATGCTTTTTTTATCGTTAGATAGAGTAATTGATGAAAAATAATAAGTTATATTACCAAACAAATCTTCAGTAAAAGGGAAAAAATCATAATCTGAAGTAGCTGAATTATATTTTATCAAGCCCTTGTGACTAACCAACCAACTAATACTATCTTCTGCCACTATAAGATCATTGATATAACTTGACTCTTTTTCGGAGAGCCCAATACATTTGAATGTCTTTAATTCTGTATGATCATTATCCAGATCATGAACCAACAAGCCTTTATCTGTACCAATAAGAAAGTTACCAATGGAATCTTCTGCGAAAGCATAAAACCTCTTATCCCCTTGCTCAGCATATCTTACAAATATTTCGCTAGATTTTTTTTTGTAATAACAATCTCTATTATTCCCTATCCAAAATCCACCTTTAGTATCTTTTGCCAACAAATAGATATTAGCATTGGGCACACCCAACTTATCTATATCATATTGTTTAAACTTAGAAGCTTTATAATTGTATTTTGATAATCCCTTTGATGTCCCTATCCAAGTAATTTCTTGATCATCTAGGTGACATATTGCAGATACATTATTATCTACTAAAGAATTGTGATTATTAGGAATCTCTACGTGATGCACTAATGATTGTTCTAATAAATCGAGATATAAAACTCCATTATTTGAGGTTGTAATCCAAAAATTATTTTTATGATCTGTTAGTATGTCCTCACAAATAATTGAAATAGTTGATTCAAAAACCACCTCTAATTCCTGTTTACTATAATCATAATAATATAAAAAGCCATTTACAAAAAAAGCAAATACATCTTCCTTTACTTTTGTTACACTCTTAATTAGAAACTCGCCCATATTACTATAAAATGTTGGATAAGCATCTTCCGAAAAAACGTCTTGGTTTATAATAGATCCATTTAGCGACAACTGTAACAAGCCAAAAGAGGTTGTGATCCACAGATATTTATCATCATTATACAAATGGTATACACTGTTACCAAGAGGACCTTTAGTTTTATCCTTAAACTCGGCTACACGGATAGGCTTAAACTCATTTTTTGATGGACAAAACAAGTATAACCCTTCTACTTGTGTGGCTACAATAAGTGAGTCAGGCCCTATTTGCTCAAAATCCGATATTGGAACCATTCCTTCCTTATTACTTCCAGAAGGGGCTAAATAGTAATTTTCATACCTATCCTCATCAATATAAAACCTACTAATATGACCAGTTACTGACCCTAACCAAAATGAATAAGAGTACTTATCTTCTTTTATTACAGATATATTATTACTTGCCAGGGTATGTTCTTTTCCCTTTTCTCTCCTGAAAACATCAAAGAAAGCACCATCGTAACGCATCAATCCATCAGTTGAGCCAACCCATAAGAATCCCTTAGAATCTTTGTGCAAAGATTTAATATTAACATGATACATATTATCTGCTAACCCATATGATGAAAAACCACCATAATCAGATTGAGCCATTATATCCATAAATGAAAATAGAATGACGAAGATAATTATTACTCCACGTAAAGTTAGTTTGTTTGAGATACTCAAAGGATTTGTTTTATGTTCTATTATACGATATTATCATTTATAAGTAGATTTTCTTTCAATGAATGCGTTAATATATTCAATATAAATTAGACAAAAAACTTTTTTACTCAAACAAATAATAGGTATCCATATACTTCTTTTTTTTCAAATACAGATTGAAATAACCACCTAATGACTAATTCCGGTATAAAATAGCACATAAATATTTTGCTATTATCTGGTAATAAAAGATATATAAGCGCAACTTAATGTGACCATAGTAAATTTAACCACGAATTAAAAGACTTAATTAACCTATTGCTAAGGAGTCACCATGGTTAACATACACTATTAATATATTGCGAATTACATCCCTAAAATAACATCATAGCTTATCAAATTTTAGCAATACAATTTTTATTACCCTCAGTTTTATAAATTACATCGCTTGCGACTTAAATTATTTACACTATATTTGTATCGCTCACGATAAATAAGTGTGCGATATAATTTAAGCAAAGTAATAATGGATAGCATATTTTATAACTTCTCAGCGACAAGCCTACAGGGCAAAGAAATAAGCATGGATACATTTAAAGGTAAAACCATTCTTATAGTAAATACAGCTAGTAAATGCGGTTTAACTCCACAATTTGAAGGCTTAGAAACATTATTCCAAAAGTATAAGGATAAAGACCTTGTAATTTTAGGTTTCCCTTGTAATCAATTTGCCAACCAAGAACCAGGAGATGAGAAATCTATCTCTGAAGGATGTATGATCAACTATGGCGTTAGCTTCCCAATGTTTGCAAAAATTGATGTAAATGGTGACAATACACATCCAATATACAAGTACTTAAAATCTGAACTGGGTAGTTTATTGGGCAGCAAAATTAAGTGGAACTTTACCAAATTTTTAATAGATGCCAATGGCAAGCCTATTAAGCGTTTTGCACCGATTACTAAACCAGTGAAAATAGACAAATACTTGGCAAAAATATTATAGTATGAGTGAAGACAGACTAAAGTTAAGTAATCAACTTTGTTTCCCTATTTATGCGGTTTCTAGATTGATAATTCGTGAGTACCAGCCACAGCTTGATAGATTAGGCATTACTTATCCGCAATACCTAGTGATGCTTGTATTATGGGAAAAGGATAATTTAAGTGTGAATGATATTGCTAAAAAACTAATATTAAACACCAACACACTTACGCCATTACTTAAAAGAATGCAAACGCAAAAACTGTTAGAACGCAAACGCTCTGAACAAGATGAACGCAAAGTGATAATTAGTCTTACCGAGAAAGGCATTGCTATGAAAGAGGATGCTAAATCGATACCTGCCTCTCTCATCGAAAAGCTTAATGAGGGCAGTCTAAGCCTGGAGCAATTAATTGAAATGCGCAGTAATCTTAATGCTTTAATTGATTTATTAAATGGGTAATACGCTCTATTAATAGAAACTAAAAAGGCTTATCCTTAACGGTAAGCCTTTTTAATGCAATGTATACAGTAAAAATTAAAGTTGATCAATATATAGCAATATCATAACCCATAAGTAAAACGAATTGAAATAGATAAACATTTTACGCAATTGTGGCGAATGCTCTTCTTTACTAGCCAATATAGTAGCTCTAAGACTCCATCCCATCATAAAAATACTTGAGAAGGCTAATGACCAAACAATCCATTGCTGATCAATTACATTAAATACAGGTAAAAATAAAGCTGAAATAAAAGTGGCAATAAACCATATTAGGTTGATGCGAATCACTTGCTTCTTAGTAAGTACATCTGTAATAATTGGAAAGCCAGCTTTTTTATATTGGTCTTTATATTTTAGGACCAAAAGCCAAAAGTGTGGCATCTGACCTAAAAAGAAAAAGAAGGCTAAAAAATGAATACGAACATCTAGTAAAGAACCTCCTGCAGCAACCCAACCAGCCACAGGTGGTATAGCGCCAACAATAGCTCCCGGAAAAACAGAAAAAGCACTGCGGGTTTTCATGGGGGTATAAATAAGGTTGTACCACGCCAAGCCAATCCAGCCCCATAATACAGCATGCCAACCGAAGGGATATAAACACAAAGTGCCTGCTACTAAAAAAACACTAATAATAGACCAACCCATTGCCTGACTCATATTACCCGAGGGTAAAGGGCGATCAACTGTTCGAGGCATTAGGGCATCTAATTTAATTTCTTGCATTTGATTAATGGCCGATGCCCCTGCCGATAAAAAGAAGATTCCTATGGCGGCTAATAAACCAAACCACGAAAGCTGTTCGGCAAATAAAACATAACCTGCATAGGCCGTTAAGGCTATGGGCACTGAAATAGAAAATTTCCCAAATGTTTTTATTGCTTTATACGAAATCATAGTCTTAGTCATTAAGTGTTTAGTGCATTACCACACGTGAGGAAACGTGCGGTAGTAAAGTCATCAAGCTTAAAATAAAGGCGCCTTGTAAATCATCATCAAAAATTGATATTTAAACCAACCCATTATTCCAAGGTTTTAAAATACTCTATTAGCTGATCTACTTCTTCATCTTTAATCATTGCTTTATACGATACCATCATACCTGGCACAAAATCTTTAACCACATCAGCATTGGGCTCATAAATAGATCGCTTAATATATTCGGCATCGGCAACTAGCTCAATCTCTTCGCCATCTTTAATAACCATTCGCTTATTATTAAAAATCCCTTTTAAGGATGGCCCTACCAGTTTACTTCCATCAATTGAATGACAAGCAAAACAACCAAACTTTTGAAACAAGGCCTTACCCTCTGCCCCAGCTCCTTCTGCAGTTTGTGATGATCCCTTATACCAAGCATCATAATCTTCTTGCGAAAGGACTTTAACGGCAGTTTTCATAAGCGAATGTCGCAGGCCACAGTACTCGGCACAAAATATCTCGTACTCTCCTATTTTTCCTGATTCAAACCAAATAAAATCAGGCTTACCAGGCACCATATCTTGCTTTATTCTGAAAGCAGGAATGTAAATACTATGTAGTACATCAACAGCCACCAAATCTAAGTTGATGGGTTGGTGAATGGGAACATATAAAGTATCTGTAGTTACCCCATTTTCGTACTCAAAACCAAAACTCCACATACGTGCTATCGATTTTATAGTCATGGCATCCTCGGGTACCTCGCGTTGCGATTTCCATCCGGCCCAGCCGTAATAAAACATTATAACAACCAATATTGTGGGTATTACTGTCCAAATAATTTCGAGCTTATGATTGCCTTCAATGTGTGTTGCTTTGGGGTTTTTACTTTTTCTGTAGCGAAATACGTAATACACCATTACAATAGTAATTGCGAACAGAAAAAATAGAGATATCCCAAATATAAAAACAAAGGCACTATCTACTTCTGATACGAAATTTGAGGCATTATTTGTAGTTTCTTCTATCATATCTATCTGTAATTGTAATCGAGAAAAACAATAATTATAACAAGGGCAACAAGTATGAATATGGCCGGCACCATTATTTGCAATATTTTATTATCAAACTTGAGGTGCATAAAGTAAATGAGAACCAAAGTTGCCTTTACCGACGCCAATACAAGCGCCACAAGAACTGAAAACTCTCCGAATTCGATTTCGGTAACAGCCACCGAAATAAGTGTTAGCATTATTAAGCCGCCCAAAATGTATAAATACATTTTATAGGGTACGATATGTGCATCTGTATGATTTTCCATAATTATTTAGGCTATTAAGTAAAATAAAGGAAACAGGAATATCCAAATTAAATCGACTAAGTGCCAGTATAAACCCGCATTATCGAGTAGCACCGGATTTTCATCCGACAAGGTATTTTTATTAACTCTTATCACCACAATGGTAATAAGTATAACCCCTACAATAATATGTAAGGCATGTAAACCCGTCATAAAAAAGTATAGGCCATAAAACAATACCTTACCCTGTTCCATATTCATTAAGGTATCTGTTCCGGGCAAATATCCGTGTTCAATCTTCCCTGTCCACTCAAAATATTTATTTACCATAAAAATAAGAGCCATCAACAAGGTAACTACCAATAAACGTAAGGTTAGTTTCTTGTTTTTAAATCGAATGGCAGAACTAGCCATGGCAATGGTGGCACTACTAATTAATAATATAACCGTATTAATAGTTCCAATGGGCACACTCAGCTCTTTACCTGCCGAGTGAAACGCTTCTTGGTTTTCATATCTATAAACTCCGTATACTATAAATAAACCAGCAAAAAGGAGTAACTCGGTAAATATAAACAGCCACATGCCCAACTTCGACGCTTCATCGTCTCTGTGTTCATCGTGTGTTATTGTTGTACTTGTATCCATATCTTTCAATTTATCTATAATCGTAAGGTCCTTTTGTTACTTCTGGTATATCCTCAAAATTCTCTAGTGTAGGCGGCGAATCTACAGTCCACTCAAGGGTTTTACCACCCCAAGGGTTTTTAACTGCGGGCTCACCTTTTTTAGCCGAACGCACCAAATTGTAAATAATAACCACCAGTCCTATTAATAATACCCACGAGCCAATGGTTGAAACAATGTTTGGTCCATGAAAACGTTCTACATAATCATAATAACGGCGCGGCATACCCGAAATACCTAAAAAGAACATAGGTAAGTAAAGCGTATTAAAACCTATAAAAAATAATACCCAACCGGTAATTGCTCGTTTCTTATTATACATACGCCCCCACATTTTCGGAAACCAATAATGTATGGCTCCTAAAAAGGCAAAACCTACACCACCAAATACAATGTAATGAAAGTGTGCTACCACAAAAGCCGTATCGTGCAAGTGCACATTGGTTGCCAAAGCACCTAACGCCAAGCCCGATAAACCACCGATCATAAATACAAACACAAACGAAACAGCCCAAAAGAAGGGTGCTTCTAATTGAATAGATGCTTTATGAAGCGTACTAACCCAGTTAAATACTTTAATAGCACTTGGTATGGCAACTAAAAAGGTTAAAAGCGAAAAGGTATACAAGGCCGTACCACTCATACCCGAAGTAAACATGTGATGTCCCCATACAAAATAGCCCACAAAAGCAATGGCCAAGGTAGAAATAACAATAGCCTTGTAGCCAAAAATGGTTTTATTGGCGAAGGTTGGAATAATCTCGGAAATGGCGCCCATGGCAGGCAGTATCATAATATAAACGGCAGGATGCGAGTAAATCCAAAACAGATGTTGGTATAAAATGGGATCGCCCCCTAAGGCAGGATCAAAAAAGCCAATGCTAAAAAGCCTTTCGCCAACAATCATCAGTAAAGTAATACCAACAATTGGAGTTGCTAAAATCTGAATCCAACCCGTGCCGTATAGCGTCCACGGAAATAATGGCATTTTAAACCAGCCCATACCTGGCGCACGTAAACGGTGTATGGTAACAATAAAGTTGATGCCGGTAAGTATCGATGAAAATCCTAAAATAAAGGCCCCTATTACGGCAGGCAACACATTGGTGTTGGTTTTAAAACTATAAGGTGCGTAGAATGTCCATCCCGTATCCGGTGGCCCATCTGCCATAAATAACGACGATAATGCTACCAATGCACCTAGCACATATAACCACCACGACATTAAGTTTAGTTTCGGAAAAGCCACATCCTTTGCCCCTATCATAATAGGCAGAAAAAAGTTTCCGAAAATAGCGGGTAAGCCGGGTACCACAACTAAAAATATCATTATAACACCATGCAAAGTAAATATGGCGTTATACGTTTCGGGGTCCATAACATCGCGCCCCGGTGCCATTAATTCTAATTTCATGGCAATACCTAGGGCAACTCCTGTTAAGAAAAACGTTACAATGGAGTACAAATAAAGTAATCCAATTCTTTTGTGATCTGTTGAAAATACCCATGCAAACAATCCTTTAAAACGCGTTTCAACGTCTCTAAAGCTTACATGGGTCTGATTCGATTCGTTTTGTGTCATAAATTAGAAGATTTAAACGTGCTGTTTTTTAGGTTTAACGGTTAATACTAAAAGTACTAAACCGGCTATTACAAGAATTAAAATACCTGCTATTTTGGTAACATTAAGAACATAAGCTTGCCCTACCGGATCGTAACTATAGCAGAATTGAAGTATGCGATTAACTGTTGGCCCGGGTATTCCCTTCGATGACTCTACAACGGCCAATTTAAACTCAAAAGGTAAAAAGTAAGTACCATTTAAATAGCGCGTTATTTTTCCCTCAGGACTTACCAATATTAAGCCCGCGGTATGTATAAAATCGTTGCCCGTTCGTTTGTATGAAAATCCGGCAGCCTTGGTTAACTTACTAATATTGGCACTATCCGAAGTAAAAAACAACCACCCCTCTTCAAAGCCCTCCTTTTCAACAATCATTGAGTAGTTATTGCGTTTTTTCTTGGCCAAGGTATAATCCTCATTAAAATCAAAACTCACCGTTACAACCTGGTAATCTTTACCTAAAGCTAGCTCTGAGGCATTTACCACCTCAGTAATTCCATCCATTAAAGGCGTACAAACACCAGGACAGCGGAAATACACAAAATTCAATATCGTTGGCTTATCCCTCACTATTGAACTAAACAAAACAGTATCACCCTCAATATTCACCACCTCAATGTCCGTAGGTAAATACTCGTCGAGATGCTCGGTTACACCAATTTTCTCAACTTCATCTGCATAGCTGAGCGTTGCAGCCAACAGAAAAACACATAATGCAAGTAGGTTCTTCATACAATTTTTTTACAAGGTTTAACAGTTTATTTACAAATCTCAAACACACTTAAAAACACTATACTTATGATAATAAGCTCGGTAAGAGAAAAAGACCAATTTATCTGAATCACTAATAAAAACAATGAAGTTGAAATAATGTTTAGCCTTGTTAATTATTGTGTAAAAATAGCCTGTGCTTTTTTTGGGCAGTTTAACGGGCTATCCACTATAGCAAGCTCTTTAAATTGCTCCTTTTTATATGGTTGGTACGTGGGCTCCTAAGGTCGCCTACACCCTCCCAATAAAAGGGCAATTCAAAAAGCTTACTGCCGCTACTATCCCTACTGTGTTTAATATAAGCAGCCATTTTTATAAGTATTTATTAAACCCTAAATATGCAAACCATTAGCATGCACTTAGAAACGCCCATTCATCCTACCCCGAGCGTTTCTATTTAGATACGAGGCCTTTGGTGCCAAAATGACGCATTTCTAAATAGAAATTGCACCATCTGAATCCAAAACGTAAAATATCTAAATACATACGAGCCATTCTTTGCCAGTTTGGCACATTTCTATTTAGAAAAAGCACAAACTGAACTCCGGACTAGCTTTATGCAAATAGAAACACGCCATTTTGAATAAAGCGGTGCTTATACCAAAAACATCATCAAATGATTGACATAAATTGTTTCTATAAAGCTTCTACTACTTCATAAAATATCAATGTAACTATGGCTATATCTCTATTTTATTCATTATAGAATCTTTAAATAATTCAATTTCTTATCAATCATTCAATAATGCATTTGGTATTATTCATTTACATACACAGTGATATTTTAAAAATTCATAACTTATCGCTTAACAATTACAGCTTCAATGCGTTTTTATTAAAGTTGTATTGAAAATCTGCGAGTAACACCTTGATTTCATTGGCTTCAGCTAATTTTTATTCCGTAGCTACAGCTATGCAATAAAAAATCGAGCTTTGCCACTGATAATCAAATTGTCACTCTCGAAATTCCCCTACAACCTTAAACAACTTCTATTTAAAACCCATAACAATGAAATCTAATTTTAAAAGCCGTAAAAAAGCCTTCGTCGTAATTTCAACACTAATTGTTGTATTTACATTTTTATCGTGCCAACACACTGTGTTTACTAATGATATTAGCACAAGTAAAAAACCATGGACGCATTTAAATTTTAATAGCCACGATAGTAAATTCAGCTTTGCCATTTTTGCCGACCTCACAGGTGGCGAGCGACCTGAAATATTTAAAGTAGCGGTGGCACAACTAAACCTACTACAGCCCGATTTAATTGTAAATGTTGGCGACCTAATTGAAGGTGCTAACAGCGATACGTCTGTTTGGCACCAGCAATGGGATAATTTTGATAAGAGGGCCAACAGAGCCATTGCTCCCATTTTTTATGCGGGCGGCAACCATGATTTAACCGGGCAGATTGCCAGAGATGTGTGGAGTAATCGTTATGGGCCTCACTATTATCATTTCAGATACAAAGACGTATTGTTTCTGATTTTTAATACCGAAGATTATAGTTCGCAACGAATGCACGAAATTAATGAGATACGAAAGGAAGGGGCTGAGATATTTGAAAAAGAAGGCGTAGAAGCTTTTAAAAAGAGTGCTTACGCTCATTTACCCGAAAGAGTAACGGGCAACATTGGAGCTGAACAAGTGCGCTATTTTAAAAAGGTAATTGCAAATAATACTGATGCCCGGCACACTTTTATAATGATACATAAACCGGTTTGGCAAAAAGAAAACGAACAGCAATTTAGCCAAATTGAAAGTGCTCTGCACCAAATGCCCTATACCGTTTTTTATGGGCACACGCACATGTATAACTACGAGGAACGCAATGGCCGAGATTACATTAATTTGTCCACAACAGGCGGGTTTCAATTTTCAGAACCAGGTAAATCTTTTGATCATATTATGTGGGTTACCGTGAATAAAAGCGAAGCGAGTTTGGCCAATATAAAGCTTGAAGGCATACTTGATAAAACTGGCCGTATTCCCCTGGGTGGTGATACCTTAAAATTTGAATAATACCAAAAACATCAACAAATAATTGATATAACAAAAAAGAGTTAAGCACTACACTTAACTCTTTTAATTAATATATTAAAGCTACTTAAAGCTTATTTCCAACATTCTGACTCATCTTCGATACCAACTGATTTTGCTTTAAAAACAGGATCTTTGCCTTCTTTTTTCTGCTTCATATAATCTTTTAAAATCAGCTTTAGCTTGGGCGTTAATCTAAATATTGCATACAAGTTTAGTAGCGCCATCAAAATCATAAAAATATCGGCCAAGCCCCATACAACATGCGATTTAGCTAATGCCCCAAATAATACCATGGCCAATACGGCACCACGGTACATATTTAAATATTTATGCTTTGTTGAGATAAACTTGATGTTTGATTCGCCATAATAATAGTTACCAATAATGGAACTAAAGGCAAATAAAAAGATACATACCGAAAGATATATTCCTCCCCATGGGCCAACCATGGCAACCATTGAGTTTTGGGTTAAACGAATACCATCCACTCCTGTTACTGTATATTCACCCGATAATAGAAGTAATAGCGCCGTTGAGGTACAAATTATTAGGGTATCGGTAAATACACCCAAGGCTTGTATAAATCCCTGCTTTACAGGATGTGTAACATCGGCTGCAGCCGCTGCATTAGGCGCTGAACCCATACCTGCTTCATTCGAAAATAATCCTCGCTTAATACCCTGTACTAAAGCTGCTCCCATTGCTCCTGCTGCTGCTTCGCGCATTCCGAAAGCACTCTCAAGAATAAGTTTTATAGTTTCTGGTATTAAACTAAAATGACTAAACAGTACATATAGTACAACCAAAATATAAGAAATAGCCATTACCGGAACCACCGCATTGGTGAAATGGGCAATACGTCTAACGCCTCCAAAAATAATTAGGCCCGTAAGCACCACAAGAATTCCGCCCATTATGGCAGGATCAAAATCGAAGGATTGTGCAAATGCTGCTGAAATGGTGTCGCTCTGTACTGAGTTAAACGCAAAACCATAACAAAGCGTAATCAAAATTGCGAAAGCAATACCTAAATTTCTGCTTTTAAGTGCGTATTGCATATAGTAAGCAGGTCCTCCTTTAAAGGTTCCCCCCTCATCATCTACCTTATAAGCTTGGGCTAAGGTACTCTCAACAAAGGCAGATGCGGCGCCTAAAAGGGCAATTAACCACATCCAGAAAACAGCTCCGGGTCCTCCCGCTACAATAGCTAAAGCTACCCCTGCAAGGTTTCCGGTTCCTACCCTACTTCCCAAGCTAATGGTAAATGCCTGAAATGAGGTTACTCCTGAGGTTTTATGCGTAGACCCCTCAGTAAGCAATTTGAACATATGACCTATATATCGGAATTGTAAAAACCCTGTTTTATAAGTAAAAAATAATCCTGCAAATAACAGTATTGGTATTAATAAATATACCGACATAAAGTTGTTTACAGTTCCAATTAGCTCTATCATATGCTCTTATTTAAATATTTTATAGTTTATTCTTCTAATATTTCAACACATCCCTATTAGGGAAGGTATTTTCTGGCTTCGGGTAAATAAGCCTGTATGTCTTTAATGCGGGTTTGATCCGCAGGGTGCGTACTCATAAACTCAGGTGGTTTTTGCCCTCCACTTTGCGACATTCTTGTCCAAAAATCAACAGCTTCTCCAGGATCGTATCCTGCCATAGCCATAAATACCAAACCCATTTTATCTGCCTCTGTTTCGTGCGAACGAGAAAAGGGTAACATCACCCCATATTGAGAACCCAAGCCAAATGCTGTGGTATAAATTTGTTTGGTTTCATCTGGTTTTTCAGCCAAATATACATCGAGGCCTGTTGCTACGGCTTGCATACCCATTTGATGGCTCATACGCTCATTACCATGACGTGCAACCGCATGCGCAATTTCATGACCCATAACCACTGCTAAACCAGCTTCTGTTTTGGTATAAGGTAAAATACCTGTGTAAAAAACTACCTTTCCACCGGGCATACACCATGCATTAGGTGTTGCATCATCCACCAAATTAAACTCCCAATTAAAATTTTCAATGTAAGAACTATGTCCATTGGCTGTAAGGTAGCTTTCAACGGCCTTCGCAATTTTATCCCCCACTCTTTTTACCATTTCGGTTTGTTCCTTATTGTCTGATAGCTTCGACTGGCTTAAAAATTCGTCATACTGACTCAAACTCATGGATACCATTTGAGATTCAGGAAACATATTTACTTGTTTTCGGCCGGTAATTGGCACAGTAGAACAGGCTACTATAAGAACACTTAAGAGTGCTTCTGCAAGCACAATCTTCCACATTATTTTCATATTATTTTAGTTTAAGTTACAATTGAGTAATTGAAGTTATTTCATTCCTTGCTACTATCATCTTATTAAACAAATGGGCAGGCCTTTGGTTTATCGGCAAAATTGCACCATACTATCTATCTTCATTTTTATCCTGATCAACTCCTTGCATCCAATAGGGTTCTTCTCCATCATAATCCTCCACATCTATTTCCTCTTCAAAAGGTGATTTGGGTTTATGAGGTCCTTCCCTTCGGTATACCAATGCTAGTATACTACCCGTAACAGCACCCCATAAATGCCCTTCCCACGAATAGGGTAAATCTACTTTGAGAGGAAAAGCGCCCCAAATTAAACCTCCGTAAAAAAGGATAACCAATAAAGAAATTGCAATTAAAGGAATATGTTTGCGGATAATTCCACTTATTATTAAAAACATTGCCAAACCGTAAATAACACCGCTAGCACCTATGTGCCACGATTCTCGGGCTGCTAACCAAGTTCCTACCCCACTGAGTAGATATATAAAAACAAAAATTTTAGCTGCTATTTTATTATAGAAATAAAACAATGTTGTTGCCAGAACAAGCATTGATACAGAATTAGAATACAAGTGTTTCCAATCGCCATGTATTAAAGGGGTAAACAAGATACCCCATAAACCTTCGGCTTGCATTGGATAAACCCCTAGTTTTGTAAATTTAATTTGTTCTATGTGCTGAATTAAATGAACAGTAAATGCTATTAATAAGAATACTATCGGAAGTACTAAACTATAAATAAACCTTCTTTTTTCGATCGGAGTATCCGAATTGAGTCGTTTTATTTTCATTCAATCATTTTCTATTGGAGAGTTCCATCAAGCTATTTGCTGGATTAACCATATAATGGCAATAAAAGCAAGGATGAGCATATAGGAAAAGAAATTGCCAAAATTTAATGTATACCCTAACGATGGATCTAACTTTTTTACAAAAATACGTGGGTCGTTTCTATTAAAATAAAACGGACCCCTCCAGTAGGAAAGGTCTTTACGCATGGTTTCCAAAAACTCAGTATTCTTATTCATAGCTCTTTGTTTTTTGCCGAACTATAAATCTACTTAAAAAACCTATAGAATTCAAGAGAAGTAAATATTGGCTCTATAATACATTCACTTCCTTCTCCATTGAAATTCCGAATTTCTTTTCTACGTCGGAAACAATGGCACCTGCTAATTCCAAAATTTCAGTACCTGTTGCCTGTCCGTTAGAATTGATTAACACCAAAGCCTGATTTTTATGAACTGCAGCATTACCAATGCTTTTGCCTTTCCAACCCGCTTGTTCAATTAACCAAGCGGCAGGTATTTTAACTAAGCTTTCCGATACTTCATACGAAGGCGCACTTGGGTATTTTTTAAAGATATCTTTTGCTATAGCGATATCGATAATCGGATTTTTAAAGAAACTACCTACATTACCAAACTCTTTAGGATCGGGAAGTTTACTATTTCTAACTGCGATAATGGCTTTACGGGCATTAAGTAGCGAACGCTCACCCAAAGCTTCAACATCTTTTTGGATGCTTCCGTACTTTAAATTGAGCTCACCCTTTTTTTGTAGCTCAAAGCAAACTGATGTAATCAAGGTTTTATTTTTAAGTTCTTGCTTAAAAACACTGTTTCTATAATCGAATTTACAGGCTGTATTTGATAATGAAAATGATTCTAAGGAATCTAAGTAAATTCCCTGAACACTTGTAATCACATCCTTCACCTCTACTCCGTATGCGCCAATATTCTGAACCGGACAAGCGCCTATATTACCCGGAATCAAGGATAAGTTTTCTATTCCGTATAGATTACGATTAACGGCCCACTCAACAAAGCTATCCCATTCTACACCTGCACCAACCTTAACCTTTATTGTATCTTCATTCTCTTCCAATATATTTATATCAGATATACATGGATGAATAACCAATCCATCAAAATCAGATTTAAACAAAATATTACTTCCTCCGCCTAAAATAAAAATAGAATTATTTCTAGCCGTATCAGATTTTAAAACAGCAATGGTTTCCTGGCTTGTTTTAGGTTGGGCAAAATAAGTGGTTTTTACACTAATATTAAGTGTGTTATATTCTTTAAGCGAAATATTATTAGTTATCATATAGATGCAATCCCTTATTCTAAATTACTTATTATCGGCGTAATACTTTTCTGAATAATGACCATAGCCAGCGGTTTTCTTATTAATATCATTCAGTATAAATCCTAGGCAAGGCAATTCATCACCCAATAAATTATTCATAGTAGCCTTAAAGTGCTCTTTATCCGTTCTATCCGATCTAACAACATATAGTGCACAATCAACATGATTCAGTAGTATTCGGGCATCTGTTACAATACCAATTGGTGGAGAATCTACAATTACACAATCGAAATCCTGCTTTAATTTTTCAAAAAACAGTTCGGTTTCTTTTGCAGCAATTAACTCAGAAGGATTTGGAGGTATAGTACCTGCCTGCACTACTGATAAGTTCTTCATCCCACCATCATGAATAATTTCATCGTAACTTGCTTCGTTAATCAAGTGGTCTGAAATACCCTTACTGTTATCGTGGTTAAATATCCCTGTTAATCTGGGTTTCCTTAAATCAAAACCCAGCAAAACTGTTTTCTTTCCAGATATGGCATAGGCCGAGGCCAAATTTAAAGCGCAATACGTTTTTCCTTCGCCTGTGTTAGTTGAAGTTAGAGCAATAACTTTAGTTGAATTGTTAGCCCCTACAAAATTTAATTTGGTTCGGAGACCTCTAAAAGCTTCGGATATGTTTGAGATAGGCTCACTTTTAATAATATTCTCATGCATCGATTTCGACTGAGGAATAAAACCAAATATGGGTACATCAGGTGCAATACTATTAATCTCTCCTTTATCCCTAACTTTATTATTAAAATATTCCTTCAAAGCAATTATAGCAATCGGAATCAAAAAAGCTAACATCAGGGCTTTTTTCCTATCTGCCGCCTCATTTGGAGCCACTATACCATCTACAACTGCCTTATCTATAATTTCGTTATCTGGAGCATTTGATGCCTTGGTGATATTGGTTTCTGATTGCTTTTGCAATAAAAAGGTATAGATTGCATCGTTTAACTTATACTGACGTTCTATATCTAAGTACTTTTTCTCCGCTTCTGGAAGTTTACTCATTTTACTATTTAAATCAGCAATATTCTGATACAGGCGCTCTTCCTGAATTTCGACGTTCTTAATTACTTTAGTAAGTGCAGTGATCAAGTTATCAGTACCCACTTTAATTTTTGTATCCAAATCCTTTAAGTAAGGGTTGTTTACTGAACTCTGTGACTCAACCAACTTATACTCGTTTGTTAAGGTAAGCAACTCCATTATTAAAGTAGATATAACGCCATTTACATTATCAGCAAAGGCAGGCAATAAATAGTCTTCACTTAGTGGATTCGTTCGAAGTTGATCGACTAGTTGACCAAAATACTTTTTTTGCAAATTTACAATTTGAAGTTCCTTTTCATATTCAAAATACTGATCAGCTAATATAGTTGACATATCATCTGGAGTAGTAAAAATATTATTCTGTCTGAATGCCATTAAGCGCTCTAATGTACTATCTAAAGTGTCAGAAACTTGCACCAACTGTTTATCAATAAAACTTAAGGTTTTTACAGCAATTAGGTTCTTACGCTCCAGGTTATCCTCTAAATAAACCTCACAAAGCGCATCTAAAAAGGAAGTTAGTTTTTGTCTGTTTTCCCCGGTTATAGATACATTAATAATAGAGCTTCCTTCACTAATCGGTGTAATACTGATCTTACTTCTATAATTATTAGTTAACCAATCAATTGATCTGAAATAAAAGTAGTAATCATGTTTCGGCTTTATCTCTGTATCTGACACCTTATGAACTTTAAACCTACAATAAGGTGTATTCACATAATCACCATAACTTACAATTTCAGAGAATTCAACAAATCCTGTTCCCCCTTTATTTGCTGAATTAGAATAGTCGTGTAACCACGAATTTTCAGCTGATATTCTAATTTCAATTTTATTATTTCCTTTGGGAATAAGATGAATTGGGGTGTTTAAAATTTGAACATGACCGGAATCCATTTCAATTTTGAAAGGAGAATTATGATACAAATCAAAATCCATTAAGTAACCATCGCTATAGATATCTATCTCAAAATCTAATTTCTTTAAGGCCGAACTTACTACCTTTTTTGAACGCAAGATAATTGATTGACTCTCGAGGCTATTGGTTTCAGGAGAAAGTCCAAAACCTTCAATTAAGTCGGTACGAGTCATAGCTCTATTATCCTCTGCTTTTAACATTATTGTTACAGAAGAATTGTAAATTACCTTACTATAGCGATGATAAACATAGGTTCCTACCAACACTAAAGGCACTATTATAACAAAAAGATACCAATTACTTTTTGCTAAAAACAGTATTTTTTTAATATCAATCAGCCCATCATTTCTATTGGGCTGATTTGCATATGAGTTCTGAGATTGTGTATTATTCACATTTCGGAGTTTAGATTATTTTGTTAACTATAAAAAGTTTGAACATCGGCTTTTAAGCCATCTAGAGCCTTTTTAAAATGATAAGATGTAGCATTAGGAAACTGCTCTAATATAGTTTTTGCCAAGCCCATTGATGAATGCTCGGGCTCTACCATAGTTGCCGAAATATTAATAGTTCTAATCATTTCTTCTTTTGCATTCTTTACCAAATGCCAAGTATCGGGTGAAATATGAACCTGCATAGCCATATTATGCTCGTATTCAGTTCTAATTGAACTTAACAAGACACTTTGAAAATCTTTACTTGTTACTGCTTTGGGTTGCTCACGCATAACAATAGATTCAGCACTTATACGCTCAAGAAACAAAGTAACACGTTCATATGCACTCATTTTTATGGGTAATAAATCTTTATTTCGCATTAATAAAAACTCTTGCTTTCTGCGCTGAGTTTCTGCTTTCAAAAACCATCGTACCAATACTAAAGTCACAAATAGTACTATTAATGAAGGTAAAAGCCAATTAATGATGTCTAAAAATGTTTCCATAAAAATATATAATATTAATTTTGTCGAAGGAATTAAAATTTTGGTGAAATTAATAGTATTTACGGTCATTTGCAACAATAGGTTATAGTACAAAGACCCAATTATAGTAAATAAAATTGCGCCTTAAAGCATAGACATATTTGATACCGTTAAATGAGAACGGTATTTTAATAAAAATGAATAGAAATGATAGTATCTGAAAGATTGGCAAACGTAAACGAGTCGGCTACTTTAGCCATGTCTCAAAAAAGTAGAGAATTACAAGCACTAGGCAACGATGTGATTAACCTAAGTATTGGTCAGCCCGATTTTAATACACCCGACCATATTAAAGCTGCAGCAATTGATGCTATCCATAATAATATCTCGAAATACACTCCTGTTCCGGGTTTACCTGTTTTGAGAGAAGCCGTTTGTGAGAAGTTCAAAAGAGATAATAACCTTTCTTTTTCTCCTTCTCAAATTGTTGCCAGTAATGGAGCCAAACAATCCATCGCGAATATTATTTTAAGTTTAGTTGGTCCTGGTGATGAGGTTATTATTCCTGCACCTTATTGGGTAAGTTATATTGAAATAGTGAATTTATCACAAGCTACTAATGTGTTTATTAAGGCTGGTATTGAGCAAGATTTTAAGATAACACCGGAACAACTTGAAAATGCGATTACTCCAAAAACAAAAATATTTTTATTCAGCTCACCATCTAACCCAACGGGTAATTTGTATACAAAAGATGAATTAAAAGCTTTAGCTGATGTTTTTGCAAAACACCCACATGTAACTATTATTTCTGATGAAATTTATGAATTAATCACCTTTGAAGGGAAGCATGAAAGCATTGCTCAATTTGAAAATGTAAAAGATAGAGTGGTTATTGTAAATGGGGTTTCTAAGGGATATGCCATGACTGGATGGAGAATTGGATATATTGCTGCTCCGCAATGGATTGCTGATGCCTGTAATAAATTACAAGGACAATACACATCTGGAGCTTGTTCCATATCTCAAATGGCATCGGCTGCTGCACTTACGGGAACACAAGAGCCATCAGCAGCTATGAAAGAAGTATTTTTACGCCGCCGCAATTTGGTTGTGAAAATGGCTAAGGAAATTAAGGGTATGAAAGTAAATGTACCTCAAGGAGCCTTTTATTTATTCCCAGATGTAAGTTCATACTTTGGTAAGAGTTACGAAAATTACACAATTAACAATTCTTCTGACCTAGCACTGTACTTATTAGAAACCATGTATGTTGCTACCGTATCAGGTGATGCGTTTGGTAGTCCAGAATGCTTACGTTTTTCTTATGCTACTAGCGACGATGCATTAGTAGAAGCAATGACTAGAATTAAAACGGGTTTAGATAGATTAGCATAAAGCAAGCTTTAATAAAATAACAAAGGCTGTTGCAATGCAACAGCCTTTTTATTTTATATTATTTAACCACTAAAATGGTAAATCTTCATTTGGACCAGCTGGTGGAACCTCAGACTCAGTAAAAGCTGGAGGTGGCATATCAGGAGCTGTATTAGGCTGTACTTTTTCTAAACGCCATGCCTCTAAGTTTGAGAAATAGTTTACTTTACCATCTTTCTCCCACTTACGACCACGAATATTAAAAGACACCTTTACTGGCTCTCCTACGTTAAAACCATCCACTTGGCTGCAACGATCTTGAGTTAATTGAAATTTAATAAAATCATTCCAATCAGAATTTCTCTCGTTTACTACTTCGATAACAAACTCACGCTTTTTAAAAGAAGCACTAATTTGTTGCTCGTTTTCTACTACTACTATATTTCCTATTAAATTAAAATCCATACTGATTTTTATTCTTCGATTATTACTACTTTTTCAATTCCATCACCTTCTCTAATGTCATCAATAACATCAAAGCCTTCGTAAACTTTACCAAAGCATGTATGAGCACCATCTAGGTGAGCAGTATTGTTACGGCTATGACAAACAAAAAATTGAGATCCACCAGTATTTTTACCGGCATGTGCCATTGAAAGAACACCTCTATCGTGATATTGCTTATCAGCTGAAGTTTCACAATCAATGCTATATCCAGGACCACCTGTTCCTACTCTAGAGTTACCACCGCCACGAGAATGAGGGCAACCACCTTGAATAACGAAATCAGGTAAAACACGGTGAAATGCTAGTCCATCGTAAAATCCTTCTTTTGCAAGTTTTACAAAATTTTCTACAGTTTTAGGAGTCTCGTCAGCATATAAGTCTAACTTCATTACCCCTTTTTCGGTATGTATTTCAGCTTTAAGCATAATAAATAATTGATTATATTTTTGCGGAAACAAAGATATGATTATTTACGCAAGAATGGAGATTATAGGATAAGAATTTACTATGCTTTGATGAGAGATAATAGTTGGCATATATAAACAAAAAAAGAGGAACCAAAGTTCCTCTTTATTCTATATAGGAGTAATATAAATTACTTCACAATACTTACTAACTCTACTTCGAAAATTAACATTTCCATTGGTCCAATTTGACCTGAACCTCTTGACCCGTATGCTAATTCAGCAGGAATAAATAATTTGTATTTAGAACCTTCTGGCATTAATTGTAATGCTTCAGTCCATCCTTTAATTACTTGTGTAACACCGAAAGTAGCTGTTTGACCACGGTCTACTGAGCTATCGAAAACAGTACCATCTAATAAAGTACCATGGTAATGAACTTCAACTTGGTCAGCAGTAGTTGGCTTAGCTCCTGTAGCAGGAACCATTACTTCATACTGTAATCCACTAGGTAAAGAAACTACACCCTCTTTTTTTGCGTTTTCAGCTAAAAAAGCATCTGCTTTTTCTTTATTTGCTTTAGCCTCGTCGTTACCTTCTAAAGCTTTTTTATCTTGTACTTTTTGGTAAGCAGTTTGTAAAAACATGTTTGCTTGCTCCTCAGTAAAATATGACTTATCATATCCTAATTGATTTACGAAAGCCGAACGAAATACTTCGTAGTTGATAGTTTCGAAACTTTGCTCGTAACCCTCTTTCATTTGATCAGAAAGTTGAGAATTAGCATAAGCTTTAGCCATTGTTTTAAAGTCAACAGTATCAAAAGGACCTGATAATTGTTGTCTCATGTTAGCAGCAATAATATAACCCAATGCATAAGAAACACTATCCGTTTCATTATTCATTTTAACCTCTCCTGCACCAGGAACTTGATTACATGAAGTTGCAAGAACTCCAACAACACATAATCCTAAAAATAACTTTTTAAGCATAATTTGATTATTTATTATGTTTGAATGATTAAACGATTTCTAATAACTCAACTTCGAATACTAATGTAGTATGAGGTCCAATTTGTTGCCCTGCACCTTGCTCACCATAAGCTAGGTTAGATGGAATAGTTAATTTCCATTTAGAACCAATTGGCATCAATTGTAAAGCTTCAACCCATCCTGCAATAACACCATTAACTGGGAATGTAGCTGGCTCGCCACGCTCTACTGAGCTATCGAATACTGTACCATCAATTAAAGTACCGTGGTAATGACATTTTACTTGGTTAGTAGCAGTTGGTTTTTCACCAGTTCCTTCAGTAATAACCTCATACTGTAAACCACTTTCAAGAACAGTAACACCTTCTTTTTTAGCATTCTCAGCTAAAAATGCTTCACCGGCTTTAATATTTGCTTCAAACTGTTTTGCTTGCACACCTGCAAAAAACTCGTTTATTAATGTAGTAGCTTCGTCTTGAGTAATTTCTGGTTTAACGCCTTCAACTAGGTGCTTTACTCCGTTTGAGAAAGATTCAACATCAATTGTGTCAACACCTGAACTTTTCAGGTTACCTGCGATGCTAAGACCTAGCGCGTAACTTAACTTATCCATTTATTTATATTTTCTTATTAAAATCGAAGTGCGAATATAATATTTAAATTCATCATCACTAGCATGCAGACCACATAATTCGCAACATTTTAACTTGTCTTTAACTACTTTAAACAAGCTCAAAACATTAATTACTTTGTAGCTCTAAGCATCTCTCTTTTTCCAGGAGGTCCAGGTAAGCGCTCCACACTAAATCCTACTTCTTGCATAGTTCGCCTTACTACGCCTTTAGCACAATAAGTTGTTAGCATTCCACCCGGAAGTAAAGCTTCATAGGCTTTCTTAAAAATATCTTTTGTCCATAACATTGGCTGAACATCTGGTGCAAAGGCATCAAAATAGA
The DNA here is from genome assembly GCF_947489045.1 of Saccharicrinis aurantiacus. Lineage (NCBI taxonomy): Bacteria > Pseudomonadati > Bacteroidota > Bacteroidia > Marinilabiliales > Marinilabiliaceae > Saccharicrinis > Saccharicrinis aurantiacus. Next base: position 26,287 of record NZ_CANLCN010000008.1, on the reverse strand, counting down.
TCAGATTATATTTCTGTTCCAATAAAACAGTCTTAAAATCACACTGCTGCTTATAGAGATGAAAACCTTCTTTTATTTCTGCTTCTTCGCCCCAATTAGCTTGATGCAAATTATTATAGTGAACTTGATGCCTCCCCTCTTCTATTTGCCCATAATTTAATAATGCAATTTTATCAGTATTCAATGGATACTTTTCCATTGAGTGATAATGAACATCAGCCTTGGCATTTATAAGGGTTAAGAAAGCATTGAGGCCAGTACCAAAACCAAACTCCAAGATGGAAACCTGCTCCCCTTCGAACTTATTAAAAGCAGAATTAATAAAAACGTGCATCGATTCTTGAACTGCACCATTTGTGGAGTGGTAGTGCTCGTTTAAGTGCGGAACATATAGTGTACTTGAACCATCTTTTGAAACGACGTGCTCAACTTTATCTTGATCAGACATATATGATATAACTAATTATTTATACAGATTTATCAGAATTTAATTGCTTGCGAATGTGCGAAGTTAAAGCCATTTTTGTGCCCTGCAAATATCCTTGATTATTATTAATGACACGGAAAATTATACATATCGATATGGATGCTTTTTTTGCATCGGTTGAACAGCGCGATTTTCCGCATCTAAAAGGAAAACCAGTTGCCGTTGGCAGTCCCTCTAAACGAGGTGTAATTGCCGCGGCGAGTTACGAAGCACGTAGGTTTGGTGTATATTCTGCCATGTCATCAAAACAAGCTTTAAAGAAATGCCCCAATTTAATATTTCAATCGCACCGATTTGAAATATACAAAAGCGTATCGGCACAGATAATGGCCATTATGCACAAGTACACTGACTTGGTTGAGCCCTTGAGTATAGACGAGGCTTTTTTAGATGTTACCACCAATAAACAGAACTTAAAGTCGGCAACTTTAATAGCTAAAGAAATCAAAAAACGGATTTTTGAAGAAACAGGTCTTTACGCTTCAGCAGGTATAAGCGTAAATAAGTTTATGGCCAAAATTGCATCCGACCAAGATAAACCCAACGGACTATTTTTGATTAAACCTGAAGTGGTTATTCCTTTTATTGAAACCCTTCCGGTTAAGAAGTTTTTTGGTGTGGGTGCTAAAACTGGAGAAAAAATGACACGCCTAGGAATTTACACAGGTAAAGACATGAAAGCTTGGAGTTTGAATGGCTTAGTTGACCACTTTGGAAAATCGGGTTACTTCTTTTATAACATTTGCAGGGGCATTGATGATAGACCTGTTATCACCAATAGAGTTAGGAAATCAATTGGTATTGAAAATACTTTTCGTGAAGATATTTCTACTGAAGAAGAACGAGAAATTGAAATGAACCTATTAATAGAGGGCTTATGGAAGCGTATTAAACGCAACAAACGCTATGGAAAAACACTTACGCTAAAAACTAAGTATAACGACTTTACTCAGAATACAAGAAGTAAAACTTATGAAACGAGCATTAGTAAGAAGTCTGCTTTAACAGCTCTGAGTTATGAGTTAATGAGTCAGGTAGATTATGCTCAACCAGTTCGTTTAATGGGTTTAAGTGTTAGTAATTTATCAGAAGAAATAGAATTACCCGCCAAGAAAATGGTTCAACTCACATTAAGCTTTGATTAATAGTATAGCGATCTGCCTAATACTCGTATAGCACTGTCACTTTATAGCTATAACAAAGTACACTTGTATTTTACGAGAGCTAAGAGATTGGATTCTAATATAGAAAGCATCAGAGTGATTTATTTTTGATTAAACCAGTTTGTTTATGCATGCGCTTCTGCAGTGCGGATAGAAGTGGCAGTAAGTGCTTTGGTTTACCTTTCTTTTAAGGAGAGCGGAGGCGACCGCAGGAAGCCCACGCACCGACTATAAAAGAATGTAAAGCAGAGTGCTTGCTATAACGGATAGCCGCTTAACTGCCCTAATACTAAAAATGCCCTCAAACCAAACTACGATGAGAAAGGTTTGAAGGCAAATATTTATTTTGTGTTTGCTACTTACTTAGCTTTGCGAATAAATCGAAGGACTCTGCTCCGGTAATTTCGGCTTGGATGAAAGTACCTACTTTAATAGCTGCGTCTTTTTCGATAAGCACCTCAGGATCGACCTCAGGAGAATCAAACTCAGTACGACCAATGAAATAATCTTCCTCTTCGCGATCGACAATTACTTGCATTGTTTTACCAATTTTCTCTTGATTTATTTCCCAACTAATTTGCTCTTGCACCTGCATAATAGCATCAGCACGCTCTTGCTTTACTTCTTGCGGTACATCATCTTCGTAGTTACGGTAAGCGTGTGTATCTTCCTCGTGTGAATAAGGGAAAACGCCTAAACGCTCAAAACGCATTTCTTTTACAAAATCTAGCATCTCTTGGAAATCTTGCTCCGTTTCGCCAGGATGACCCGTAATCATTGTGGTACGAATATGAATACCCGGAACTTCTTTTCTGATGCGCTCAATAAGTTTATAAGTCTCTTCTTTAGTAACATGTCGACGCATGGCCTTAAGCATTGGGTCGGAGATATGTTGCAGTGCTAAATCGAGATAATTACAAACATTTGGATGCGCATTCATCACCTTTAACAGGTTGTAAGGGAAGCCCGCAGGATAAGCATAATGCAATCGAACCCACCCAATACCTTCTACATCGGCAATTTGATTGGTGAGCTCTGCCAAACGAGGCTGCTTGTACATATCGAGTCCGTAAAAAGATAAATCTTGTGCAATTACTTGCAATTCTTTTACGCCTTGAGCAGAAAGTTTCTCGGCTTCATCGACCAACTGCTCCATTGGTTTTGACTGATGTTTACCCGTAATTAATGGGATGGCGCAATACGAACATGAACGATTACAGCCTTCTGATATTTTGAAGTATGCATAATGCCCCGGCGTTGTTAAACTACGCTCGTTAATTAAATCAGCACGGTAGGTTTGCCCTAAGTCTTCCACTATTTGTTTCCAATCGAACTTACCATATATGGCATCCACCTCGGGTAATTCTTCTTTTAATTGTGCTGAGTAACGCTCAGATAAGCATCCCATAACAATTAACTTTTTAAGATTTCCGCGCTTTTTAGCTTCGGCAAAATCTAATATTGTTTCGATAGATTCTTCTTTGGCATCGCCAATAAAACCGCAGGTATTAATAATGGCAATATCTCCTTCGGGCTTATCAGCATCGTGAGCTACTGTAAATCCACCGGCTTTAAACTGGCGAATTAATGCTTCAGAATCCACCAAGTTCTTAGAACACCCTAAGGTGACTACATCAATCTTCTTCATATCGTTTTTATAAGTAAAAGACAATTGCTTTTCGCGATGTCTAACTTCAAATATTATTCCATAAAAAATGGCTACCCAATAAACAGGTAGCCAAGTATATTGTTTTTGTAGAAGTGCTAATTAAAAAGCGAATCTACAAATTCATTTTTATCAAAAACTTGTAAATCATCAATTCCCTCGCCAATACCAATGTATTTCACCGGAATTTGAAACTGATCTGAAACTCCGATTACAACACCACCTTTAGCGGTTCCATCGAGTTTGGTTATTACCAAAGCATTTACTTCGGTAGCTTTAGTAAATTCTTTAGCTTGCTCAAAGGCGTTTTGCCCGGTTGAGCCATCTAATACTAAAATAATTTCGTGCGGTGCATCAGGCACCACTTTTTTCATCACACTTTTTACTTTAGTTAACTCATTCATTAAGTTAACCTTATTGTGTAAACGTCCGGCTGTATCAACAATTACCACATCGGCATTTTGCGATTTAGCTGAAGATAATGTATCGAAAGCAACCGAAGCAGGATCAGAACCCATGGTTTGCTTTACTAATGGTACATCTACCCTATCGGCCCACACTTGTAATTGCTCAATAGCTGCTGCTCTAAAAGTATCGGCAGCACCTAAAACTACAGACTTACCTGCTGCTTTAAACTTATGAGAGAGTTTACCAATGGTTGTTGTTTTACCAACACCATTAACACCTACAACCATAATTACATATGGATCTTTACTCTCAGGTAATTGAAAATCGCCAACAGATTGCGCTTCATTCTCTGAAAGCAACTTGGCAATTTCTTCTTTTAATAGTGAATTTAGCTCAGAGGTACTTAAGAACTTATCTTCTGCAACGCGCTTCTCAATACGTTCAATAATTTTAATAGTAGTATCCACACCAACATCAGAGGTGATTAAAACCTCTTCAAGTTCATCGAGAACACTATCATCAACCTTTGACTTACCGGCAACAGCACGTGTTAATTTTTTAAAGACGCTTTCTTTGGTTTTTGCTAAACCCTTATCTAAGCTCTCTTTTTTTTCTTTTGTAAACCTTCCGAATAAACCCATATTCTATTTAATAATTAATCTCTACCTCTAATATTAATTCTTAAAGGAATTATTAGATGACAAATAAAAGTGCAAAACATTAATACTAAATTGTTTTACACAGCTACCTATTTCAATAATTTGAGGTTTAAAGATAGACAAAAATATTATGTTAGCACATAACAAAAAAGCTTCCTTTTAAATAAAGGAAGCCTTTTTGATAATATCTAATGTTATATCAAATTATTTTTTGAAATAACCTTTTACTTCTTCGTTGGTAACTATTTCTTCTTTAAAAGAATATGCTCCACTTTTTGGTGATTTTACCATTTTGATCACTTTTGTGTGACCTTTACCACCACCTGATTGTAACGTTGCTACTGATTTCTTAGCCATAATACAAGATTTACTTGATTTCTCTATGTACAGTATAACGCTTCAAAATAGGGTTATACTTTTTAAGTTCCATTCTATCGGGAGTGTTTTTTCTGTTCTTAACAGTTATGTAACGGCTTGTTCCAGCCATACCACTCTCTTTGTGCTCTGTGCATTCAAGAATTACTTGAACTGCATTTCCTTTTGATTTTTTAGCCATCTCTCTAGTCCTCCTTAAAATTTAGTTATAAAACCTTTTTCCTTAGCGGATTTCAAAGCAGCTAATAAACCAACTTTGTTAATCATTCTAAGACCTGATGCTGACACACGAAGGTCAACCCAACGCTCCTCTTCCATTAAGAAGAAACGCTTCTTAAATAGATTCACATCAAATCTTCTTTTGGTTCTTCTCTTAGAGTGAGAAACATTGTTCCCAGTTAAGAACCTTTTTCCAGTTATTTGACAAACTCTTGACATTTTTTCAACCGTTTTTTCGGATACATTTTCAAACAGAGCGCAAAATAAGCGTTTTTAATTATAAATAGCAAACAAACAGCTTATTATTTTCATAAAATTATATAGAAAAAACGGTTTGCTTTGGTGATAATTCTATTAATACAAAATTTAACATAAAACTTAACCCACCAACTCTTTTAACATTACTAGAGCCATATCACTCGCTCTTTCAATATTCCTTTCACGTATTGTGCCAAAATTAAAGCATCTACTTATTGTTTTATTCGAGTCACATACAGCAATCCAAACCGTTCCAACAGGTTTTTCATCACTACCTCCATCAGGCCCAGCAATACCTGAAGTTGCTACAGCATAATCGGCTCCTAAGCTTAAACGGACTCCTTGTGCCATTTGCTCAACAACAGGTTCACTAACAGCGCCATAATTATTTATATCAAGGAAATTAACTCCTAATACATTTTGTTTTACAGCATTACTATAAGCTACAACACTACCGACAAAGAAAGCTGAACTTCCGGGAATTGATGTAATTTGATGGGCAATATTACCCCCAGTACAACTTTCAGCCGTAGCCAAAGACAACTTTTTATCAGTAAATAATTTTGCTAGAATTGAGGCTACTGATTCATCAGAGAAAGCCAAAATAGAATCTCCAATTATTGGGATTAATTTATCAATTTGCTCTTGTATACTATTTTGTAAAACACCTTCATCCTCTCCCCTTGCACTTAGTCGCAAACGAATACGACCGGGAGCAGGTAAATAAGCCAAACTTATAGAACTAGGCAAAGCACACTCCCAATCTTCTAACATTTCTGCTAAAACAGCCTCAGGAATACTATGAACTAAAATGGTTTTATGCACAATTGCAGCTCCTCCAAACTTAGTTTTTAAACGAGGAATAATTGAATTATTCATTACATGCTTCATCTCTGATGGAACACCGGGCATCGATACATAAATAGTGTTTTTATAATCAAACCACATTATTGGAGCGGTACCAACTGCATTTCTAATAACCTCACAGTTTTCGGGCACTAAAGCTTGTTGCTTATTAAAGTCGTTTAAACTAGCAACTCGGCCTTTTAAGAAACGTTTTACATCATGAAAAACATCCGCATTATGCACTAATTTAGTATCAAAATATTTACATAAAGTAGTTTTAGTAATATCATCTTTAGTTGGCCCCAGACCTCCTGTTATTAATACCACATCACACCGGTTGCTACTTTCTGCAAGCACATTTAATATTTCTTCTTCGGAATCACTTATTGAATTAATTCGTGAAACTTCGAAGCCAGCTTCATTTAAATGCTGTCCTATCCAAGCTGAGTTGGTATCGATAACCTGACCAATTAACAATTCATCTCCGATAGTTACAATTTCTATTTTCATATTTACCAATATTTTCAGGAAGCAATCAATAGACTTTATCTATTTTATTATAAATACACATTCAGTATTATTCCGAATTATTTTTCAAACTTTCTCAGAGCTTCAATTCGCTGCAATAAAGGCGGATGCGAATAATGAAAGAACACATACAATGGATGTGGTGTTAGGTTACTCAACGCCTTAACTGAGATTATTTTTAACGCACTAATAAGTGATTTGGCATTATGGTATTTCGCAGCGAAAGCATCTGCTTCGTATTCGTTTTTACGGCTAAATATAGATGAAAACATGCCGCTTATTCCAGATATAGGACTGTACAAAATTCCGAAGGCAATTAATGCAATATGAAATACAGGTTCGTTTACCCCTAGGGCAGCTGACAAATCTACCGACCCAACAAATAATGAGAATATAAATAACATTACGCCAGTTTGCAAAATGCCAATTATCATCCCCCACAAAGTATGTTTCTTTTTATAATGGCCTATTTCGTGAGCCAAAACACCAACTACTTCTTCAACAGACAAATCGTTAACTAAAGTATCATATAATACAATTCGCTTTTTCGAACCCAAACCACTAAAAAAAGCATTGGCTTTTGTACTACGTTTTGATCCATCCATAATAAAAATATTATCTAGTTTAAAGCCTACTTTATCACTAAATAACTGAATGGCTGTTTTTAATTCACCATCTTCTAAAGGAGTTTGCTTATTAAAAAGCGGTAGCAATAATGAAGTATAGAACGTAGTTATAAAAAGCATGAATACCGTAACTAATGCCCATGCATACAACCAAAAATAAATGCCCGTAGCGGTATAGAACCAAATAATTAAAGCCAATATACCACCGCCAAGGATTGCCCCAATCAGAAGAGACTTAAGCATATCCAGCACAAAGGTTTTCGCATCCGTTTTATTGAAGCCAAACTTTTCTTCAATTACAAAAGTACTGTATAAAGAGAATGGAATATTTAATAATGTAGATGCAAAACCTATTACTCCGAAGAAAATAAGCGCGCGTAAAATAGGACTATCTGAGATGCTTAAAGCCCAATTATCTACAAAAGCAAAACCATCAAAAATAATCATTAAAACGATCAACAATAAAGAGTAAACCCCGGTAACCCAACCAAACTTATAATTTACTTTTGAGTAACTTTGTTGTTTTGCGTATTCTTCATCATTATAAATACTTGATAATTCGCTCGGAACTTTAGAATTCCATTTTGTGGTATTTAGATAGAGTAAGAATCTATCCCAAAAGAATTCAACTATTATTAGGGTAAGGATGATATAAAAAATTGTCTGCGACATATGTATCAAATTATTCGATGAACTACTTTATGATTTACAACAAAGCCCGTTGAAAGTTCAACAGGCTTATGAATATTTTTAAAATGAAACAGGTGCAAAAATTATTACACATGAACATTTACTTAATTTTATTTTTTGTCAATTAATTTTGGTGCCTTTGCTACTAAATAGATACCCGCTAAAACAAATGGTATACTCAACCACTGTCCCATATTAAGCATCATATCAGCTTCAAAAGCTTTTTGATCTTCCTTAACAAACTCTATGAAGAATCGAGCGGCAAAGCATCCTATTAAGAAAGTTCCAAAAATAAGACCTGTTCTTTCTTTAGCTCTGGTTTTCCAATACATCCATAATGTGAGACCAAATAAAGTTAAATACGCCAATGCTTCATAAATCTGAGTAGGATGCTTAGGCATATCTTCGCCATTATTGGCAAAAATAATCCCCCATGGCAATTCTGTTACATGTCCATAAATTTCGGAATTCATTAGGTTACCCATTCTAATAAAAAATGAAGCCAATGCTATGGGCACAATTAAGCGATCGAGCGTCCACAATGGCGACTTCTTAGTAACCTTCTTAGAATAGATAATTATGGCTAATATGATACCAATTGCTCCACCATGACTAGCTAAACCACCGTGCCAAACCATAAGAATTTCCCCAATATTTTGGGAGTAATAAGCCCAATCGTAAAAAAACACATGTCCTAAACGAGCGCCTACTATGGTAGCAATTACCACGTACATAAATAGTTTTTCTAACCATGGTAAAGGAATTTTTTCTGACTTAAACATACGCTCAAGCAAATTATACCCTAACATGAACGAGATAGCAAAAAACAATCCGTAGTACCTAACAGATATTGGACCGAAAGAAAAAATTTCAGGGTCTACAGTCCAAGTAATAAAGTTTAGCAACATAATTATACTTTTTTAGCCTGAGGCAATCATTTACATTGCCTACAGGCTAATTAAAAATCACTTTTATATTTTCAGGTAAGAACTACGCTATGCCCTTACCGTGACATTGTTTGTATTTTTTACCACTTCCACACGGACAAGGCTCATTACGACCCACCTTTTTCTCGGCTCTAATAGGCTCTGATTTTGGCTTTTGACGCTCGCGCTCTTCTCCTGCTCTAGGGTATTCATCTTTGGTTGTTTTAAGCTGGCTCATATCCTGACGCTTACGAACTTGTTCCTCTTGAATTTCTTGTGGATCACGCACTGGAATATTTGCTTTTACTAAAGTAGCTACAACATCCTTATTAACTTGTTCCATCATCTTTTTAAAGAGACCGAAAGATTCAAACTTATAAATCAACAATGGATCTTTTTGCTCGTAAGATGCATTCTGAACCGAAGTTTTCAAGTCATCTAACTCACGCAAGTGTTCCTTCCAAGCATTATCAATTGTCATTAAAATAATGGCTTTTTCGAATGATTTTACCAAATCTTTACCCTCAGTATTGTAGGCTTTTTCAAGATTGGTAGTAATCTGCATTATTTTTTGACCATCCGTAAACGGTACAACAATGTTTTTGTATTGCTGAGCTTTTGTTTCATACACATCCTTAATTACAGGATAAGCCTGAGTTGCAATGGCTTCAATTTTACGTTGGTAAGTTCCCCAAACCTCAGTATTTAATTGCTCTACCATTTCTGCTGGATTTCCTTTTAGGAAGTCTGCTTCAGCAAACGGTGATTTCATTGAGAATACACGAATTAAATCCATCTCAAAATTAGCGTAATCACCATTCTCTTGATGCTCATTTACCAAACTCTCACAAGTATCGTAAATCATATTCGATAAATCAAGTTGGATACGCTCACCATGCAAGGCATGACGACGCTTTTTGTAAATCACCTCACGTTGCGAGTTCATTACATCATCATACTCAAGCAAACGCTTACGAATACCAAAGTTATTCTCTTCAACTTTCTTTTGTGCACGCTCAATAGACTTAGTAATCATTGAATGCTGAATTACTTCACCATCTTCAACGCCTAATTTATCCATATATTTTACAATACGCTCTGAACCAAACAAACGCATTAAATTATCCTCAAGCGAAACAAAGAATTGCGAGCTACCCACATCTCCTTGACGACCTGCACGACCACGTAACTGGCGATCGACACGACGAGACTCATGACGCTCTGTACCTACAATTGCTAAACCTCCAGCTGCTTTAACTTCGTCGGATAATTTAATATCAGTACCACGACCAGCCATATTGGTAGCAATAGTAACCACACCGCCAGCACCAGCTTCGGCAACAATATCGGCCTCACGTTGGTGTAACTTCGCATTTAATATATTATGCTGAATACCTTGTATTTTAAGCATTCGGCTTAACAATTCTGAAATCTCTACAGAAGTTGTACCCACAAGTACTGGACGTCCTTTTTTTACAAGCTGTACAATTTCTTCACTTACTGCATTGTATTTTTCGCGATTGGTTTTATAAACCTTATCCTCCATATCAGCCCTAGTAATTGGCCTATTGGTAGGTATAACAACCACGTCTAATTTATAGATATCCCATAACTCACCAGCTTCCGTTTGGGCAGTACCCGTCATACCCGAAAGCTTTTTATACATTCTAAAGTAGTTCTGTAAAGTAACTGTAGCATATGTTTGGGTTGCCGCCTCTACTTTAACACGCTCCTTAGCCTCAATAGCTTGATGTAAACCATCAGAATAACGACGGCCCTCCATAATTCGGCCAGTTTGCTCATCAACAATCTTAACCTTGTTGTCCATCACCACATACTCCGTATCCTTTTCGAATAAAGTATATGCCTTCAATAATTGGTTAATGGTATGTACACGCTCCGATTTTACCGAATAATTCTGAAGCATCTCATCCTTCTTAGCCACTTTAGCCTCCTCATCAATTGAAGACTTTTCAAGCTCTGCAATCTCAGAACCAATATCTGGTAATATAAAGAAGTTTGGATCTTCTGTAGATCCTGTAATCAGATCAATACCCTTTTCTGTTAACTCAATTGAGTTGTGTTTTTCATCAATAACAAAAAATAACTCATCAGTAACAATGTGCATATTTTTATTATTCTCTTGCATATAAAAGTTCTCTGACTTAATCATGGCCGACTTCATCCCTGGCTCACTTAAGAACTTAATCAATGGCTTAGTACGCGGTAAACCTTTGTATACTCTTAATAACAATAAAGCACCTTCTTCTGCAACTTTAGAATCTGATGATTTCATTTTCTTTTTAGCCTCAACTAAAATACCTGACACCAACTGTCGTTGTACTTCAACTAACTTTTCAATTTTCGGCTTTAAATCTTCAAATAATTGATCATCGCCTTTAGGTACAGGACCTGAAATAATTAATGGTGTACGAGCATCATCAATTAATACGGAGTCAACCTCATCCACAATTGCATAATTATGTTTTGGCTGTACTAAATCATCTGGTGAAGTAGCCATATTATCTCTTAGGTAATCAAAACCAAATTCATTGTTGGTTCCAAAAGTAATATCACTACGGTATGCCTTACGACGCTCAGGAGAATTAGGACGGTGCTTATCAATACAATCAACTGACAAACCGTGGAACTGATAAATTGGTCCCATCCATTCACTATCACGTTTTGCTAAGTAATCATTTACTGTTACAACATGCACTCCTCTGCCTGAAAGGGCATTTAAGAATACTGGCAAGGTAGCCACTAAAGTTTTACCTTCACCCGTTGCCATCTCAGCAATTTTACCTTGATGAAGTGCTACACCACCAAACAACTGTACATCATAGTGAATCATTTCCCAAGTTACCTCAGTACCACCAGCATCCCACGAGTTGAACCAAATAGCTTTATCATCCTCAATCTCAACAAAATCGTTGCTTGGTGCAAGGTCTCTATCGAAATCTGAAGCTGTAACCTCAATGTTTTCGTTATTTGTAAACCTACGAGCCGTATCTTTAAGAATTGCAAATGCTTCAGGTAAAGCATCCGTTAAAGCTGTTTCAAGCTTTTCATCAATTGTTTTTTCAAGCGCATCTATTTCATCATAAATTTTCTCTCGTTCCGAGATATCTACTGAAATATCTTCAGTTTTAGCTTTGAGCTCTGTAATTCTATCAGACTCTGTTTTATACGAGTCTCTTATTTTATTTTTAAGATCCTGAGTTCTTTGACGCAATTCGTCGTGAGTAAGTTTCTCTAATTCAGGACTTACTTTTTTTACTAAATCAACAATAGGATTTAACTCTTTTAAATCTCTATCATACTTACTACCAAACATTTTGGTAAGTAAATTTCCAAATACTGCCATGCTTTTAATATAAACGGTTTAGAGTAAAATTTACTCTGAATGTTATTATAAGATAAATTGATAAGAATTTCACTCCACGCATAAGCGATCGAGCAAAATGAGAAGAACCTAAGAAAGGACAGGACCAGCCCGAGAGGGACATCCTAATAAAATATGTGGTTCTTTTAAATAGTTTTGATGTCTTAATGTTATTGAATTGAGCAAAGGCAATTCAAACAATTGAGCACTAAGCTGAATAGCAACAGGTGAATGATTAAATGGGAGCTTTTTAACTACCTCATTTTCTCTGCCAGACTTAATCAGATTCTGAATTCTAGATTGACGATTCGCAATACTCTTATTAGATTTTTTTGCTACATCAGCTTTATTATTTAAAGCCAACTCCAAATCAAAACCTAGACTACTTAACTGTTTTTGAGAAATATCAGCAGACGGAGATACACACGATACTGTCATCAGTATAGTGATACTCAATAATTTTAATGCAGATATGTCTTTTTCAGCTTTCATAATTCTGAACAAATGTAACAAATTATAAGTGCGAAAATGCAATGCAAACTTATTTTTTTAGATGGAGTAAACTGTTGCAATATCTTTATATATAAAATACAACACTATTATTACATTACACACATTCACTATTTGAAAATTCAACCAATCTATTAACACGCTATTTTAATTGCAATCTATTCATACTCCTAAAATCGACCACAAAAAAGATAAAGGTACACACTGCAAAAATTTGATTATATATTCTCTAATCAAAATCACAAAGAAAATAGCAAGGAGCGACTTCCTTATGAGTTTTGTTATTGTTTAATTTCAGGATAAACAAGATATTTAAGCAAGGATTGCTTTATAACTTTTTAATACACCAATTATGCAGAAAACTGGTATTTTTTATGGCCCTGAAAAAGGTAGTGTGAGTAAAGTAGCAAAAATTATTGCTACAGAATTAGGTGAAGGTAATAGTGAATTAATGCCCATAAAAGAAGCAAGCCCTGCTGAAATTGAAAAGTTCGAACATATTATCTTTGGAATATCAACTTTAGGAAGAACCAATTGGGACTCGGATCACGATGATAACGATTGGGATCAATTCTTCACCCAATTATCTAAGATAAACTGGGAAGGTAAGAAGGTTGCCATTTATGGCTTGGGAGATCACATCAATTACCCCGATCATTTTGTAGATGCAATAGGGTGGCTAAATGAAAAACTAAAACCCTACAATGTTGAAGTAGTTGGTAAGTGCGAAGCCGAAGAATATCAATTTAATGATTCCGAGGCTTTGGAAGGATTATTTTTTGCAGGCTTACCGATAGATGAAGACAACGAAGCTGAAAAAACATTAGCTAGAGTTAGAAATTGGTTAAAAAAACTAAGTCAAGAACATACTTTTTAAATGTTAGTAGGCTAATTGTATACCCAACAATATAAATATTATGTACTAAAAAACAACTGAATAGTAATAATTTACACAACTCATTAATGAAATAAATACTAGACGAAGTGTGGTTAAAGATTTAAACTAAATCAATTGCATTATGCAAACTCCTATTTCAAATAATATTATCAATGAAGCATTGCAAAAGTTTCCCATTCAGGATATGGAGAAAGCCACCATAAGGGAAATTGTAACATTAGTAAATTATATTGAAAATAAAACCAAGCAACGCTTTATTAGAATGGAAATGGGAGTTCCTGGACTTCCTCCTTCTCGGGTTGGCATCAAAGCTGAAATTGATGCACTAAAAAAAGGAGTTGCATCAAAATACCCCATGCTAGAGGGTATTGAGGAATATAAATATCAAGCATCTCGGTTTGTAAAAGCATTTATGAATATTGACCTTGACCCGCAAGGTTGCATTCCAACCGTTGGCACAATGCAAGGAGCCTATGCATGCTTTATGGCTATAGGCCACATTAACCCTAAAAAAGACACCTTCCTATTTATCGATCCAGGATTCCCTGTGCAGAAACAACAGTTGAATGTACAAGGCTTCAAACATTGCTCATTTGATATTTATGAGTACAGAGGTCCTAAACTTGAGGCCAAACTTAAAAACATTCTTAGCAAAGGAAATATAAACTCAATTATATATTCTAATCCTAACAATCCAACTTGGATGTGTTTGCACGATGACGAACTTGAAATCATAGGAAAGCTGGCTACCAAATACGATGTAATAGTTATTGAAGACTTGGCATATTTTGGGATGGATAACAGAATTGATATCTCTACACCCTACCAAGAACCTTATCAAGCTACCGTTGCTAAATACACCAATAATTACCTTCTACTGATCTCCAGCTCTAAGGTTTTTAGTTATGCAGGACAGCGGATTGGGACACTTTGCATCTCTAATACATTATACAATCGTTATTTTGAATCATTAAAATTAAGCTTTGGAATAGGAAATTTTGGCCGTGTAATTATTGGAAGAATATTATATTCATTATCTTCGGGCGCCAGTCATTCGGCACAGTATGCCATTGCAGCTATTTATAAAGCAGCTTGTAATGGAACATACAACTTTTTAGAAGAGGTAAAAGAGTATAGCAAAAGAGCAATTTTAATGAAACAAATATTTATAGACAATGGATTTACCATTGTTTATGATTACGATGTTGAGGAAAAAATTGCAGATGGATTTTATTTTACAATAGCATACCCTGGATTTACAGGCGGAGCATTACTTAAGGAATTATTACACTTTGGTGTAAGCGCAATTACATTAGGTAATACCGGGAGCTGTAAACAAGGACTCAGGGCATGTGTTTCTCAAACCCAATTGAGTAGATTAAATGTTCTATCGGATAGACTAGAACAATTCAATCGTTACTGCACTAGCAAAATAATCAGAAAGTAGTATTGTTAAAACGGAATAGTATTTCGTTGTTTAGTATCTTTTTAAATAAGGATGGTAAGATATTTGATAATAGCCAGATAGCACAAGCTATGGTTGTGCTATGATCGCTATCATAAATAAGACTTATAGAATTGCATAAATTTGCACAAAATATAATACAAACTAAGATATGGCAAAAGCTAAAGGAGCAATAGTGGTTGATACAGTAAAATGTAAAGGTTGCGAATTGTGTATGGTTGCTTGTCCGACCAATGTAATTGTTATGGCAAAAGAAGTTAACGGTAAAGGATATCATTATTCTACACCAGGTAACCCTGATGCTTGCATAGGATGCACAAACTGTGCTGTAGTATGCCCAGATAGTTGCATAACTGTTTACAGAGCAAAAGCATAAATTAAATTACCTAATCAATCTCAAATTATTGTTTAAACAAGTAGTGAATTTTCAGTAATTCACACTTTAAATAAGAAATTACTTTCAGATGAAGGAATTAAAGCTAATGAAGGGTAATGAAGCCATTGCCCACGCAGCAATACGTTGCGGTGTTGATGGATATTTTGGATATCCGATCACACCTCAAAGTGAAATAATGGAAACCTTAATGGAAGAACAACCGTGGTTAGATACAGGCATGGTTGTATTACAAGCCGAAAGCGAAACAGCATCTATAAACATGGTTTATGGTGGTGCAGGCTGTGGTAAAAAAGTGATGACTTCTTCATCAAGCCCCGGCGTGAGTTTGATGCAAGAAGGATTAAGTTATATGGCAGGAGCCGAATTACCATGTGTTGTTGTTAATGTTGTACGAGGAGGTCCTGGTTTAGGAACTATTCAACCTGCTCAATCCGATTACTTTCAATCGGTAAAAGGTGGTGGACATGGCGATTATAAGCTAATTACATTAGCTCCTGCATCTGTGCAAGAAATGGCCGACTTTGTTGATTTAGCTTTTGAATTATCATTTAAATACCGTAACCCAGCTATGATTCTTAGTGATGGTGTTATTGGCCAGATGATGGAGAAGGTAGAACTTCAACCATTTAAGCCAAGAATGACTGAAGAAGAAATTGTTGCCAAATATGGCGATTGGGCAACTACAGGAAGAACTAGCAATAGAAAACGCAATGTAATCACCTCGGTATCTTTAGATTCTGAATATATGGAGGAGCACAATCATAAACTTCAGGCTAAATACAAAGCTTGCGAGGAGGATGAAGTACGCTACGAAGAAATCATGTGCGAAGATGCCGATTATATTTTAGTCGCTTACGGATCTAGTGCTCGTATTTGTCAAAAAGCAGTGGAAATTGCGCGTGAGCAAGGTATCAAAGCCGGATTATTACGTCCAATCACATTATTCCCTTTCCCAACTAAACAATTGCAAAAATTAGCTCAATCGGCTAAAGCCATGTTAAGTGTTGAGATGAGTGCCGGACAAATGGTAGAAGATGTTAAACTATCGGTAAACGGAGCTATCCCGGTTGAGCATTACGGAAGAATTGGTGGTATTATTCCATCACCAGGCGAAGTGGTTGATGCATTGAAGTCTAACTTTATACAAGGGTAATTACTATGGATATTAAGGATATAATTAAAGACGAGAACGTTATATATAAAAAGAGTGCAGTTCTTACTGATAACGAAATGCACTACTGTCCGGGTTGTACACACGGGGTTGTTCATAAGCTTATTGCCGAAGTTATTGAAGAGTTAGGCATTCAAGATACTACCATTGGTATTGCGCCTGTTGGTTGTGCTGTTTTTGCGTACGACTATTTAGAAATTGATTGGCAAGAAGCGGCTCACGGTCGTGCCCCAGCATTGGCCACAGCTGTTAAGCGTTTAATGCCCGAGAAAATGGTATTCTCGTACCAAGGCGATGGCGATTTAGCTGCCATTGGTACTGCCGAAACTATCCACGCTTGTAACCGCGGTGAGAATATTGTAATGGTATTCATCAACAATGGTATTTATGGTATGACAGGTGGACAAATGGCTCCAACCACCTTACAAGGTATGAAAGCTTCTACTTGTCCGTTTGGTAGAGAACCACAACAAGATGGTTTCCCATTAAAAATAACAGAAATATTAGCTACACTGCCTGGTACTTCATTTGTAACACGTCAATCGTGTCACACAGCAGCATCGGTACGTAAAACTAAAAAAGCATTAATTAAGGCTTTTAAGAACCAACAAGCTGGCAAAGGTACTTCATTAGTTGAGGTGGTTGCAACTTGTAGTTCGGGATGGAAACAATCTCCAACTAAATCGAATGATTGGATGGTTGAAAATATGTTCCCATTCTATCCTCTTGGAGATTTAAAAGATGAGTAATTAAATGTGGTAGATGAGATATAAACTCCTCTGCCCTATTTTTTATCTAAGGTTTGATGATACATTTCTCAGACCGATGAAAATTAATTAAAATGAAGGAAGAAATAATTATAGCTGGTTTTGGTGGTCAAGGTGTACTTTCGATGGGTAAAATTTTAGCTTACTCAGGCGTAATGCAAGATATGGAAGTATCATGGATGCCATCATACGGTCCAGAGATGCGTGGTGGTACAGCTAATGTAACCGTAATTTTATCTGACGATCGTATTAGCTCGCCAATATTACACGAGTACGATACTGCCATTATTCTAAATCAGCAATCTTTAAATAAGTTTGAAAAAGAAATAAAGCCAGGTGGTATTCTTTTGTACGATGGAAATGGAATTCAAAACCATCCTACACGTAAAGATATTAGAATATACAGAATTGATGCTGCGGCTGAAGCTGCCAAAATGCAGTCGGCCAAAACATTTAACATGATTGTTTTAGGTGCTTACCTTAAAGTGCAACCTATTGTAAAAATGGAAAACGTGCTTAAAGGATTAAAAAGCTCTTTACCCGAAAGACATCATCATTTAATTCCACTTAACGAAAAAGCCATTAACCGTGGCGAAGAAATCGTTTACGAAGTAAAGTAAACATTCAAAACACAATTTTTAAAAACCACCATTAGGTGGTTTTTTTGTTTGTATATATTCTCATTTATTTCCGATCTTTATAACTTAGATTTGATGAATAAACCCTAACAGAATACAAACGCTCCTCTATGAAAGAAATTATTGAGTTAAATGCCGATAACATTAAATCAGAGCATATCTGCTGTGCTATTTCTGATAAAAAATGTACCGATAGTTATGAGCTAAAAAAGCAATGGCTAACTAATGAATTTAGGCATGGATACAAATTTCTAAGACTTAATGAACGCGCCAAAGTTTTTATTGAATACTGCAATGCTGAAAAAGCTTGGGTCCCAATTGATGCCCCTAATTATACGTTTATAGGATGCATGTGGGTTTCTGGCAAATACAAACAGAATGGTTATGGAAAAGCACTTCTCCAGAAAGCCGAAAACGAAGCTAAGGCCCTTCAGAAAGATGGACTAGTCACCATAGTTGGCACAAAGAAATTTCATTTTATGAACGATACCAAGTGGCTATTAAAACAAGGCTTTGAGGAAGTTGAAAAATTGCCTTATGGATTTAGTCTCTTGACAAAAACCCTTCGAAAAACAGCACCAAAACCCAAGTTTAAAGCATGTACAGAACTAGGAGAAACTCCTAATAAAAATGGGATAACAGTTTATTTCACAAACCGCTGTCCTTTTTCTGAATATCATGTGATGAACTCTTTAAAAGAAGTTGCAACAACCAGAAATTTAAACCTTGAACTTATTAAACTTTCTACTTTAGAAGAGGCACAAAGTGCTCCTACTCCGGCAACTATTTTCAGCCTATTTTATAATGGTAAATTTATAACTACCGACATAAGCGTTTGTATGGAAAGTAGATTTGATAAAACAATTGAGAAATTTTTAAAGAATTAGCATACTGATGACTGAGGATAATTTAATAGATGAACTGTTACATATTTCAGGCAAAAAAGCGGTTTTAAAAATAATTGAAGAATTACAATATAACACCGAAGCAATAGACCAAATATATACTTTAACCAAACACTCTAATATCAAAGTAAAATGGCGTGCTGCTTGGGTTTTCGAGCATTTGTATTTTCTAAAGAAAGACGACTTACAACACTATTTACCCGATATAATTGAAAGATTACCCAATGAAGTTTCTGATGGTAACAAACGGCATTTCTCTAAAATTATTTCGTTTAGTGATGTAAATAATATGATTAATGGTGATTTTATTAATACCTGCTTTAATTGGCTTATGTCGGAAAATATACCAGTTGCAGTTAAAGCTCATTGCATGCAAATACTTTATAATGTTTGCAAAGAATACCCGGATTTAAAAGGTGAGTTAATTGAAGTTATAGAGTCGCAAATAGATAATAACTCAGTAGGTTTTAAAAGTAGAGGTCGTAAAATAATAAATGCATTGAATAAATAAATTACTCTATTAATTAAGGAATAATATCACACCCTTCTTAGCTTTCATAAGCTTCAAAAACAATATTTGTAGCCAATCTTAAACATGCCAATGTTAATTTTAAGAGGAACTTATTCTCGCCATTGATTGCTTATAGCATTTGGCAATAAACCATTTTATTAATTTGGAGTTGTATAGTAGGCTGTATTAAGGGGCTTATTTTTACTTGGCTTGAACCCAACCGGCTTAGGGATAGAAACGGCATCCTTTGTGAGCCCATTATGGCGAAACAAAGATATAGTGAATAGCCCGCCCTGCAAGGGAAGCCCCTAATTAATAAAAATTTTAATAAACTTTGAAAATGAGTGAAAAGATAAAAATAGATATTGTTTCAGACGTAGTTTGTCCTTGGTGTATTGTGGGGTATAAAAGATTACAAAGAGCGATTACCGAGTTACAAATTGAAGATAGAGTGGAGATTGAATGGCATCCGTTTGAATTGAACCCAAATATGCCTGCTGAGGGACAGGAGATTGTTGCTCATCTTAATGAGAAGTATGGTTCGACTCCTGAACAGATTGAAGGTTCGTTGCAACATTTAACAAACTTGGGTGCCGAACTGGATTTTGAGTTTGACTATTTTAAGGGCATGAGAATGCTGAATACCAGAGAGGCACATTTGCTGCTTGATTTTGCAAAAGAAAATGGGAAACAAACTGAATTAAACCTTCGCTTGGTTAGTGATTTTTTTACCAACAGAAAAGATATTTCGGATAGGGCAGTTTTACTTGAGGCAATTAAAGATGTTGGATTAGATGCTGATAAAGCTCTGGCAATTTTAAATGACAAGAATAAACTTAAGGATATTATTGAGAAGGAAGAAGCATGGAGACGATCGGGCGTTAATAGTGTACCAACTATTATTGTGGCTGATAAGGAACCCGTTATTGGAGCACAAGCAATTAGTGTATTTAAAGATACTTTGAATAGGTATTTGTAATCATGTACAATTGCTGACTTTAGATTACACTTCTTTTTAAAATATTGCTGCAAAATAAGAGCGTTCCTGAAATAATTTTGGAACGCTCAATATGATAATCACTCGAATCCACCCAAAACATTTTTACCTATTACGGTTCCTGTTTCTTGAATTCGGTGTGCTTCTTTAAGGTTTTCGACAGATAGATTGCCCAAATTATTAGTAACTGTAGATACCAAAGTACCATCATCAATCAACTCTGAAACACGATTTAGCAAGTGATACTGAGCGTTTATATCATCGGTATTAAACATTGAACGCGCAAACATAAACTCCCAACTAAAACTTAAAGCCTTTGGTTTAATGATATTAATATTTAGATTGGCAGGATCATCAATTAAGGCGATATGACCTCTTGGTTTTATGAGGTCAACTATAGTATTGAAATGCTGATCGGTTGCATTTAGTGATGCTACATATTTTGGTTGGAGACCCAATTCTTTTACTTGTTCGGATAAAGAATTACGGTGATTTACCACATAATCGGCACCCATTTTCTTAACCCATTCAATACTATCTGGTCTGGATGCAGATGCAATTACGGTAAGCTGAGTTAACTTTTTAGCAAGCTGAATTAAAATAGATCCTACTCCACCAGCTCCGCCAACTATTAGAATACTTTCGCCGGCTCCGCCACCTTCTGAAATTTTTAAAGAATCAAATAAAATCTCCCAAGCTGTTATTGAGGTTAAGGGTAAACCTGCTGCCTCTGGAAAATTAAGACTTTTGGGCTTGCGACCTACAATTCTCTCATCAACCACATGATACTCTGCATTGGTTCCCTGGCGGGTAATATCGCCTGCATAAAATACCTCATCACCAATTTTATATTGTGTCACAGCACTGCCTACTTCCGCTACAATACCTGATGCATCGTAACCAATTATCTTAGCACCTGATTCTGGACCCATTGAAGCCCTTACTTTCACATCAACCGGATTAACTGAAATCCCTTTTACCTGAACTAAAATATCATGCACTTTTAATTTTGGTTTTTCTACATCCAATAAAATGAATGAATCCAGGGCGTTAATAGCCCCTGCTTGCTTATATCCAATTGCTTTCATTTTTATAATTGTATTAGTACTTAAACAAAACTTATAATTAGTGCTAATGTTTAATACCAATTAATTCTTTTGCAGCAGGAGTAAAAGAATACTAAGCCTAATTGCAAATCAACCTTTTAAGGTATAATACCTGCTTCAAAATTACTATTGAAGATTAAGAAAGAATAGTTTAACTTAAGAACAAGTTATTGAACTTTTTGTTATGTTCATAATCCATAGTTAGATTACACTTGTATACCTAAACATCCATAATAAAAAGATATAGACTAATTAAAATCCCAACTCTATAAAAATCCTAATACAATGAAACTCAGAAAAACTATAAGTATTTCCATCATCCTATTTCTGGTATTTAATTGCTCCATTATTTATAGTCAGAATGATAGAAAAAGTAGTGATTACTCTCCATACGAATTATTATCAAGTTACTACAATAACGACTTTACCCCTTTTAAAAAGGGCAGCTGGTATGTAGGTATGGGATTTGATTTTAGTGATCAGCAGAGTTTAAATACAAAGGGATTATTTCAAAACATAATAGATGGAAATGATGTGAATTACAGCATAAAATTTAAAGGAGGTTATTATACTGGAAACTATGGTATGATTGGTCTTAATTTTGAGATGTACGAAAATGAGTTTAATGGCATTGTATTCAGAGATCCTGACACATTGCAAACCAACTCAATTACCCGCGGATACAGCATACAACCTAATGTAAGATCATCAGTACCTTTAACAAAGAATGAACGCCTGAGCTTTTTTACAGTTATTGGATTGGGTTACGGTATTGAGAATACTAATAATAGAGACATTGCCAATGTAGACGAAATAACAACAACATTTTCAACAACTCATAACATTGGTATCGGACTTAGTCCGGGTATTACCTTCTTTGCCATGGAAAATTTCGCATTTGAAATACAACTAAATGTATTGGGTTATAATGTAGAAATTACTGACACAACAATTGATGGACATGAAAAATCAAAAGATGTTCGCCATAATGTTAACTTCAATATTGACATATTAACCCTCGACCTAGGCTTGGCCTATTATTTTTAATCCAAAATTGCATTAACATGAATAAGCTATATATAATTACACTAGTTTTAATGCTTGTTATATCAGCTTGCATTAAAGAAGATCATTTCGGATTATCGAAATATGGTAACATTAAAATGATAGAAATTAGCAATCAGGCTAGTCAGGCTGTAATAAATTCAGATAGCCTTACTGCTACTATCGAAATTCCACCTGGGGTTGAAACTACAGCTTTGGAAGTAAAAACGCTAAAACTATCTTCATTTGCGAGATCAGATATTAATATTGGTGATGTTATTAACCTTTCCAATAATGTAGATATCAATATAACAGCTGAGGATGGAACTATTTATAACTGGCAAATCATTCCGTTTATCGCCTCAGAAAATCCTCCTCTGCCAAATGGTGATTTTAATATCTGGTATCAAACTCCAGAAGGTTATTACGAACCTGGCGAATCTGCTGAAACAACGATTTGGGGAACGGGTAATCCGGGCACACAAATATTAGGTTTAACTGCAACTACACCCTTTGAAATTGAAGATGAAAATTATGCCGCTAAAATGGAAACGCTTGATAATGGTAGTTTAGCCGGAGCTTTTGGAACACCCATTTCAGCAGGCTCTATATTTATAGGTAAATTTGATAAAAATGCCATTGACCCTTCTAACCCAGAAGCCGCTATTGATTTTGGATCTCCGTTTGCTAGTCGCCCTAAAAGCTTAAAATTTAAATATAAATATACTCCAGGCCCAGAAAACAAAGATAAAAATGGCAATATACTCCCTGAGGGTGATCTGTTAGATATCTATGCCTTACTAGAGGTAAGAACAGATAAAACCCGACGTTTGGCTACCGTATGGTTTAGAAATGGTGAAATACAAAATGAGTTAACTGAAAAATTAATAGAGTTTACCTATGGAGAACTTCCTAGCGATGCGCCAAACTACATGAAACCTACAGACGGTGAATATGTACCAGAGGATGCCGTAGACTATATTTTACCTACTCACATAACCTTTGTAGCATCATCAAGTTTCGATGGAGCTAACTTTGCTGGAGCCATTGGTAGTACCTTAATAATAGATGATGTAGAGCTAATTTATGAATAATTGATGCTTTAAAACGATAATACCATACTCATACACTTCTTAGAACTCTCAAAATGAATAACATAAAAACACTTTCACTCCTGATAATTATATTAGTAACTTCAGGCATCCAAGCTCAGAATGATAGCATTACATCTCCTTCAAAAAAAAAGGGAAAGATATCAATGCGAGATCCTGTTGATAATTCATTCGATTTAAGCTCCTTTTTATTAGAGCACCGTGGTCTCCTTCCCGTTCCTATGATAATTACAGAACCTGCTGTAGGCTATGGCGGTGGTGGTGCATTACTCTATTTTCATACGCGTAAAAAGGAATACAAAACTTATGTTCCACCTAATGTATCGGGTATAGCTGGGTTTGGAACCGAGAATAAAACTTGGGGTGCAGGTGCTTTTCATTCCCATATCTTTGGCGAGAATAGAGTTCGCACAATTACTGCAGTTTTTAAACCCGATGTTTGGATTAACTATTACGGAAACAACAATCCTATTCTTAGTAAGAATCCTATTAATTTAAATATGGACGCTTGGCTTATTTATCAAAGCGTACAATATAGATTATCAACCAGTAAGTTTTACATAGGAGCTTCTTATTTATATTTCAATAACCAAATGAGAATAGATACCATCCCGGGAAAACCATTGGTGAATGAAATTATTAAACGATTAGAAAAAAAGTCAGTTATTAGTACATTAAAACCAATGATTGAGTACGATAGCAGAGATAATGTATTTACTCCTACAAAAGGAATTGATGCCATACTTGCTTACAATTATTCAGCTAAATGGCTTGGTGCCGATGAAGATTATGGAGTTATCGATACTGATATTAAAGGCTTTGTTCCTTTTGGTGATAAAACCTATTCAACATGGAAATTCACTGGTAGTTACTTAGTTGGTGATGCCCCCTTTTATGCCTATCCTTTTATACAAATGCGTGGAATACCTGCCATGCGATATCAAAGCGATAATGTTATGGTGGCTGAAACGGAATGGAGATATAATGTATATAAACGATGGTCGTTAGTTGGCTTTACAGGAGCTGGTAAGGCTTTTCAATCATTTGATGCTTTTGAAGAAATTGATTGGGCCTATACAATAGGAACTGGCTTTAGGTATGAAATCGCTCGTATGTTAGGTGTTCATATGGGTACTGATTTTGCATGGGGAAATGGTGAAGATTTTGCCTTTTATATTGTTTTTGGGAGTTCTTTTTAATCTAAATTCCATTTATATTCTCTTCAGGTATGCCTGTTTATTCTTGAAAAGAATATTAGCTTTTCCGGATTTATTACTTTGATATAATGCCTGCACCTAATCTATAATCACCAATCTAAACCAATAAAAAATAACTACTTTCGTGGTTTATTTGAATAACGGAAACAAATTATTGTGAGCGAAAAGAAAACTATAGATAAGAAAACCAAAGCAAAACCTAAACACCAGCCATATGGTTTAACTATACTGCATGAGGATAGAGATATTATTGTTGTAGATAAAATAAATGGCCTTTTAACTGTTGGAACTGGTAAAGGAAATCTAAAAACAGCACATTCATTACTGAACAACTACGTTCAAAAAGGCAATAGTCGCTCTAAGAGTAAAGCTTTTATTGTCAATCCCATTGATAAAGAAACTTCGGGTATTGTAATATTTGCAAAAAGCGAGAAGGCCAAAAAGTATTTACAAACAGAATGGAACACATTTAATAAAAAATATCTTGCCGTAATTACAGGTACAATGCCTGAGATGAACGGATCAATCACTTCCTTTTTACAGGTTAATAAAGGGATACGAGTTTATTCTGTAGAGGACAAGGATAGTGGAAAGCCATCTAAGACAACCTATAAAACATTACAGGCAAACAAAAGATATAGCTTACTTGAGTTAGAATTACATACTGATTTTAAACACCAAATACTAGTTCATCTATCTGAAAATGATAGACCTGTATTAGGGGATAATATGTATGGAGAATATGATAAAGGAGCTAAAAGGTTAGCACTACACTCCTGCTCTCTTACAATAAAACACCCATTTAGCAAAAAGAAAATGACTTTTGAAACTGAAATACCGGACTTTTTTAAAGCTTTGGTAAAAATACCAACTAAGAAGTTAAAAAAGGATGCTGGAGAAAAGAAAATCTCGAAAAAACAAAAAGCAAAAAACAAACTTGCTAAAGGACACCAATAAGTGTTGGTATATTAATAAACTTTCACGTACTCTATCCTACAGATATTAAAAGAGAAATAAAGATAGTTTAAGTGATCCTACGAAATCAATTCACGTTGAACTAGACTAAACTATAAAAACAAAAAAGTCCGTAAATCATATGATTTACGGACTTTTGCTATAAAAGATATAGTACTAAGTGATCCCGTTAGGATTCGAACCTAAGACCCTCTCCTTAGAAGGGAGATGCTCTATCCAGCTGAGCTACGGGACCATCCTTTTTATTACATTCATTAATATGTGATCCCGTTAGGATTCGAACCTAAGACCCTCTCCTTAGAAGGGAGATGCTCTATCCAGCTGAGCTACGGGACCAT